>JAHFUU010000290.1 GCA_023264915.1 Microthrixaceae bacterium
TGACCTGCTGGCCGAAGAACTCGAACGATGATGGGTCTCCGCGCTGTCCCATGGCCCCGCCAACGTACCGGGCATACACGCCCTCGACTATGCATGCCAGCTTCCAGAAGCCGAAAGCGACATAGTAATCGATCTGTGAGGTGTCCCGCCCGGAACGCTCGGCGTAGCGCGCGAGGACCGTCTCAGGGCCCGGGAAGCCCTCGACGGTGGTGGGTGCGCTGGCCCTGGTGAACGAGGGGTCATCGGCATCGCCCCAGTACACGAGGAGCAAGCCGAGGTCAGCCAGCGGGTCCCCGAGGGTGCATATCTCCCAGTCGAGGACGGCAGCGACGGTTCCGTCGTCGCCGATGAGGCGGTTGTCCAAGCGGTAGTCGCCATGGACGATGGTGGCAGGGCCCTGTTCTGGGATGAGGTTGACGAGCCGGTCATACACCTCGTCCACGACGGGCAGGTCGCGTGTCTTGGACTTGTTGAACTGGCTGTACCAGCGCTTGAGCTGCCGCTCGATGTAGCTCTCGCGCTTGGCGAAGTCGCCCAGGCCCGCAGCGTCGATGTCGACCGCATGGATGTCTGCGAGCACGTCGACGAGCGAGTTGCCGGCAGCTTCGCGCTGCTGCATGCTGAGCTCTCGCGCCGTGGCCGGGTCGCGGACGATCCTGCCTTCGACGAACCCCATCACATAGAAGGGTGCTCCGTTGACGGTCTCGTCGGTGCACAGGCCCACCACTGGTGGCACCGGTACCGGTGTCGGGGCCAGGGCCCCGATGATCCGGTGCTCGCGGCTCATGTCGTGAGCGGTTGCGAGCACCTGCTTGAGAGGGGGCCGGCGCAGCACCCAGTGACCCTCTGCCTGATCGCGGACGTCGAAGGTCAGGTTGGAGTGGCCCCCGGTGATGAGGCTGAACTCCAGGGGAGGTTCGACGTCGCCTGCGTTCTCACAGAACCAGGCGGTCACCTTCGCAGTGTCGACGCCGTCGACGGCTGCTGCGGTGGATTCGGCCATAGGTACCCCTCGTCTCGGTGTGCACGGCCTGGAATGGACGATGCTCGTTGCGAGCCGGCAGGGTCGCCAACACGGGCCGCGTCGACCATCACGCTACTGCCGCTCAGGTGTCGAGGGTGAATGCGCGTGACGGCACCCGCTTGCGTGGAGCTCCATCGACCGCGGGCCCGCCGCATGATCGAAGGGTCGCGGGCGAGCGCGGCAACGCCATGTCTCGGGACCCAGCTCTTGAGGCAGCCTTGAGGTGGCGCGCCGGGTCGGGGCGGGACGGCGGTAGTGTGGGCGCAGTGATGACCTGGAGCAGGCCGGCGGGCAGCCCAGAGCACCGTGCCCGACACGGGGCGCGAGTGCGTGGCTTGACCTATGGGCTCGGCGCGATCGCCGCCGTGTCCGCAGCGGACCTGGTTATCGGCAACGGGTTGGTTCCTCTCACGGCGGTCGTCATTGGACCACTGGTCGCGGCTATCTTCGTCGGTCCCCGGATGACGGCGGCCGTCGGTGCCGTCGCGTTCGCCACGGCACTCGCGCTTGGCATAGTCGACGGCCAGTGGGCAACCCGGGAGCTGGCCGCGCGCCTTGTTGTCATCGCGGCCGGAAGCGGAGTGGCGGTCATTCTGTCGGGCTCACGGGTTCGCCAATCCGAGCAGCTGGATGCCGAGCAGGCCGCCCACGAGGCCAGGATGCGGGACCTCTTCGAGCGCTCGGCGATGGGCATGATGCTCGTGAGGCCCGATGGCCTGGTCTCTGAGGTCAACGAGGCGATGTGTGATCTGGTTGGAGCCACCAGCGCAGAGCTCGTCGGTCAGGTTGCCGGTGTGCGCGTGCACCCCGATGACCGCAAGCCCCAGGACAGAGCCAAGGTGTTGGCCGGCGAGCTTGACCGCTGGGAAGGCGACCTCAGGCTGAGGCACGTCAACGGGTCCTGGCGTTGGGTGAGGCTGACGGCGTCGCCGCTGGGCGCGCACGATGGTCACGATGCCGGGGTGCTGTTGCAGCTGGCTGACATCACAGCTGACAAGGAGGCCGAGGCCGAGCTCTCGTCGATGGTCGAGGTGCTCCACGAGGCCGTGATCGTGTTCGACAAGAGCTCGGTGATCCGCGCATCGAACCAGGCGGCAGCGGACCTGTGTGGATGTGAGCTGTCAGACATCGCACCCGGTGCCAAGATGCCCCAGTGGATCTTCGACCGGGTCCTTGACGCTGACGGGGCCCCGATCCGGCCAGAGAACCTGGCGCTCAACCTTGCACTTGCGGGGCAAGGTCTCGAAGACGACACCCATGGCTTCGAGCACCCCCAGAAGGGTCGCCGTTGGTACGCGGTCTCGACCCGCAGGTTCGATCTGCACGGCCATGAGCGGATCGCGGTCTCGCTCATCGACAGGACCGACTCGCACCTGTTGCAGCAGACCTTGCAGGACCAGGCCACCCACGATCCCCTGACCGGGCTCGTGAACAGGCGCGTGCTCGAGGATCGCCTGGCGGTCGCCCTCGCGGGACGCTCTGGCGGAGTCGCAGTGCTGTTCGTGGACGTCGACCACTTCAAGTCCGTCAACGACACCCGCGGCCATGCCGTGGGCGACCAGCTCCTGATCCACGTAGCCACCCAGCTTCAGGGCGCGGTCAGGCCCCATGACACTGTCTGCCGTTTCGCTGGCGACGAGTTCGTGGTGATCTGCCCCGATTGCGCCAGCGAAGTCGACGCCGCAAGGGTCGCGGGCAGGGTGCTGGAGGCGGCCGAGGTCCCGGTCCTGACGCGGTCAGGGCCCCTCGTAGGACCGGTGAGCATCGGTGTCACCTTCGTCGATCTGCCCACCGACCTCAGGCCCGACGAGGTCCTCAGGCGAGCAGACAGCGCTCTGTACTCTGCGAAAGAGGCCGGGCGAGGCCGCTACGTGCTCGATCCCACAGGTTGAAGATCTGGTTGCCTGCGCAACCGGTGGTCCGACGCATTCCTGGCCACACCTCCCGGCGGCTACACGCCGGTCACGCCTGGCAACGCCGGTGGTCATGAGGGGGCCTCCGGGGGGTCGGCGGTGGTGAGCCGGGCCGCGATGTGCCGACCTGAATGGGCGACGTCGGCCAGCGGGATGTCGTGGCAGGTGGCGTTGCGGTAGGCGACGGTCACCGCCACATAGGCCTCGGCGGCCCACGCCGCGGCGTCGGCGAGCGGGATGCGGATGGCGGCCTGGGTGCCTGCGATGGGCAGCGGCGGGGTGATCGCCAGCGCGATGCAGTCCCCGTCGAGGTAGGCGTCGGGCAGGCCCTCGGTGGTCACCGACACCACCGTCGACGCCGATCGGTACACGGTCATGACGCGGCCTCCTCACCGTGCTCGCCGCCCGTTTCGTCGTCGTGTTCGTCGTCGGCTTCGGCGTCGAGCGCGGGCATCGGTGAGCCCGTTGCCGGCGTTCTCCTCCGGTGACCACTCGGGATCGCGGGACGCTTCGTTGCGGGCGCCGGGATGGCACGCGTCGTGGATGGTGCGCAGCTGGGTGATCGACACCCGCGTGTAGATCTGGGTCGTGGACAGCTCGGAGTGCCCGACGATGGCTTGGATGAACCGGATGTCGGCCCCGGCTTCGAGCATCAACGTGGCCATGGTGTGGCGGAACAGGTGACACGAACCGGTCTTGCCCAACTCCGCCGAGGCGACGTAGCGGCCGACGAACGTCGTGAGGTAGGGCGGCGACAACGGTTGGCCGTCGTGGGACAGGAACAGCCACCCGTCATCGGGTTCGACCACGAACGCCGGCCGCACGTCGACGAGGTAGCGGTCCACCCACACCAGCGCCCGCTCACCGATCGGCACGATGCGGTCCTTCTTGCCCTTGCCCAACCTGATGTGCACCGCCCGGCGGTCAACATCGACGTCGAACAACCGCAGCCCCGCAAGCTCACTCCGTCGCATCCCGGTCGAGTAGAAGACCTCCAGGATCGCCCGGTCCCGCACCCCGAGCGGGTCACCGAGATCCGGCATCGACATCACCGTCTCCACCTCGCCGACGTTCAACACATGCTTCGGCAGGCGGTGCTCGACCCTCGGGAGCTCCAGCTCGCTGGCGGGGTTGTAGAGGATCCGGTTCGTCTTGGTGCACCGGCGAAGAACGCCCGGACCGGCGACAGACGGCCCTTCTGGGTGAGGAACGTGAGCGGCGCGCCGTTCGCTTTGCGGTAGTGGAACAGCCAACGCTGGTAGCGGTCCAGCATCGGCTTGGTGACCTCCGCGGTGCGCGTGACGCCGCGTTCGACGAGCCACACGTGGAGACGATCGAGGGCCCGGCGGCGCGAGTCGATGGTCTGAGGGGAGTAGCCGTGAACGGCCATCCACTCGTAGAACTCCGCGAGATGCCGCTCCAACGACCTCGGATCGGTCGGGTCACCGATCGGCGGGCGGTCCTTGCGCTGGCCCCGCGCCGGCATCAGCCCGACCCCCGCTTCGACCGCTTCGCGCCCGCCCCGTTCGACCCGACCCGCTTGCCGGCGCCGTTCCCGTTGGAACCGTTCCTCGTGCTGTTGCCATTGCGGCCGGCGCTGGTTGCGGGTGTGACCGCCCGCGGCTGTGACGACCCGTTGCCGTTGCCCCTAACGCGCGATCCGGGGCCCTTCGCCTGTTTCCCGTTAGTGTTGGCTGGTGAACCGCCGTTTCCGGC
>JAHFUU010000291.1 GCA_023264915.1 Microthrixaceae bacterium
AGCGCGGGCTCAGCGCCAGGATCGGCGATGTGCATCGAAGAAGTCCAGCATCGTATCGGTTGCGCTCACGTCTTTGTTCGTCGAGCCAAGCTGCTTGATTCCGATCGCCTCGAGGTCTAAGCCGCCTGGCCAGGTATGGCCGGCTCCTTCGAGGCTGTAGAGCTCGACACCTTCTTCTCCTGGACAGGTCCAAAGGGTGTGCCTGGCCGCCCCTTGCTGGCTGACCTGTGGTGAGCTGTCGCATCCGTAACGCTTGGCCCACGCAGCCATGGTGCTTTCGGCACCGGGTGCCGCGACCCCGTCAGCTGCTGACGCGTTCACAGTCCCGCCTACGTAAGGCACAATCCTGTCACCGGTCCCGTGAAAGGCAAGGACCGACGGACGGACGCTGTCAGGGCAGTTGCCGGGCACGGTGGCCGCCACGAGGGCAACCGCGGCGAACCTGTACGGCTCGTGGCAGGCGACGAACATCGACATCGCCGATCCGTTGGAGATACCGGTCGAGTAGACGCGGTCCGCGTCTATGCACAGCTCATTGCTCAGCTTGGCGATGAGAGAGTCCAAGAACGCGTAGTCATCGGGTGATCCTTGACGACCGAACATGTTGAATCCCTGGGGCCTTCCAGTCCCATCGGGCGAGACGACGGCGTAGCCGCGGGCTGCTGCCTTCTTGGGAAGGTCGGTGAGCAGGACCTGCTGCTCCTTGTTCGATCCCGACCCATGCATGTTCAAGATGAGGCCGACAGGCCGAACACCGTCGTAGCCCTGAGGCAAGCTCAGCAGGTAGCTGCGCTCGCCTTCGCCCGTCTTGATCTTCTGCGAGCCATCCTTTGCCTGCATGGGTTTCGCAGGGTTGCATACGGCGCGAGCTGTGCCAGTGGTCGCCGGATGACTCACATCTGCCGGAGAATCAGGCCCTGGGGAGCTGGTAGGCAGGGTCGGCCCCTGGGAGCCACCCTCATTCCCCGCACAGCCCACCAGCACCAGCGCGGTGAGCGCCAGCAACCCTACGATCCCAGCAGCCCGCGCGATGACATTTCTCCCCGCCACAGGGATCGCCCCACTCATTCTGAGGGTTGAGGCTCGTGGGGGTAGTGCGTCCGGCAACTGAAGCACCACATCTCGAAATCACCGTGGATCACCTGTCGAGGCGAATCTGGCGGCCCTGGGGTCAAGTAGAGGCGCTGGACTGAGATGACTTGTTCATCCTCTCGTCCGCAGCTGTCGCACCTGCCTGTCACGCGCACCACGATACAGGCCCGAGCCGTCAGCGACCGCTGCATGGTTTCGGCTGCGTGCTGAACAGCGGTACACTTCCAGCACCGCCGGCAGCCCAATCGCCTCTACGAGTCGAGCGCTGGACGGACAAACAAGGAGGCTCGCCATGAGCAAGCTCACCGCACCTGCGGTGCGCGCCCTGAAGGTGCGCAGCGGTGCCGATCCGATCGTCATGCTCACGGCCTATGACGCTCCGGGTGCCCGCATCGTCGACGAAGCAGGTGCCGACCTGATCCTCGTCGGCGACTCGGTCGCGATGGTCGTGCTCGGATTCGACGACACGCTCCAAGTGACCATCGATGATATGGCTCACCATGTCGCGGCGGTCGCCCGGGCCAAGCCCCGTGCACTTGTGATAGGCGACATGCCTTGGCTCAGCTACCACGTCTCGGTTCAAGACTCGGTCCGAAATGCCGCGAGGCTAATGAAGGCCGGTGCCCAAGCGGTCAAGCTCGAAGGCGGCGCCAAACGCGTTCCGATGATCGAGGCCATCATCGATGCCGAGATGCCAGTCATGGGCCACATCGGCCTCACGCCCCAATCGCTTCACGCGTTCGGCGGCTACAAGGTGCAGGGCCGAAACCAAGCTGCCGCCCTCGCTCTGGTTGCCGATGCGCAAGCACTCCAGTCCGCTGGATGCTTTGCAATCGTTCTGGAGTGCGTCCCTGACGAGGTGGCGCGAATGGTCACCGACGCCGTCGATGTTCCCACGATCGGCATCGGCGCAGGCCCCCACACCGATGGCCAAGTGCTCGTCTACCACGATGTGCTCGGTATCGAAGATCGCATCACACCAAAGTTCGTCAGGCGGTATGGATCGCTGAAGGAGCAATCGGTCGCTGCGTTGACAGCTTTCGCCAGCGATGTCCGCAACTGCCGGTTCCCCTCAGAGACAGAGAGCTACCACCTATCCTCCGAGGCCGCCGAAGCCATGGGGCTCTATGGGAGTGCTACCAAGACCGCGTGAACTACCGCTTGCCCATTCCCTCACGGCTACGCCAAGCGACCCCCGGCTCACGACACACCGAGCCCGCCCATGGACTGCGTGGCCCGACCGCTTCGATCCTTCTGGTAGTCGCTTTCGTATCGGCACAACTGGGGGGCTGCTCACCCAGCTTGCCGGATTCGGGTCCGGGATCTGACCACCAACCCACCACGGCCGACACCGGTGCACCGGGCTCACCTCTCACAACCCCCTCGCCGGCACTCACGACTGTTCCACCAGCGGTCCCGGGTGTTTCCCGTCCGCCTGAAGGATTCAAGGAGGTCACCGTCCGGGTCAGCTCGGCCGACGGGTCGGTGTCGTGGATCTGCTTGTGGTTCGCCCAATCCGATTCTGACCGCCAAAGGGGACTGATGCAGGTTACCGATCCAACCCTGGGAGGCAAGGCTGGGATGCTGTTCGACTTCGGGCAAGACACGACCGCAGGGTTCTGGATGAAGGACACGTTGCTGCCCCTGTCCATCGCCCACTTCGCTACCAGCGGAGAGCTGGTGTCTGTCACCGACATGGAGCCCTGCCTTGCCTCGGCTGCATGCCCGAGCTACACGGCACCCCGCCCCTTTCGCTTCGCCATAGAGGTTCCGAAAGGGACGCTCGAAAGCCTTGGGATTGTGCCGGGAGCCAGGATCTCGATCGGTGGTAGCGCGTGCACACCCTCAACAACGCGAGCCGGATGAGCCAGCGCTGACCCGGGCAAGCACTCGTCAGCGCCCTGAACGCCCAAAACTCCCTCATCCTTCTTGGGGCGTCCCGGGGCGCTGAGGGGTCTACCTTCAATCGCAGGGGCCTCGGTCGGGGGCGCTTGGGGCGCTTTCCTTCGAAGACTGACGCGAGACCTCGTCCCGCACGGGTGGTCTCACACCTGGGTCCGTCGGAACAGCTCGTTCGGCGAGGCAGGGTTTGTCGTCACAGGCGGTCCTTAAGGTGTCTCACATGGAGCTTGACCGGCTGCGCTTTCCACAGCGGTCCCTGGTCGTTTGGGGGTCGGGGGCCGCATCCGATCGGCGAAGCTCCGGTCCCATCGACCCGCCCGTCAAGCTGGCTCCCAGGCGGTGTCCCGGATATGTACGCGTGACACGAGCTCCGCTACGCTTCCAGATCCACAACCAACAGCCCGACTCTGCTCCCGACCGCAGAGACCTGCTCCGAACCAACGGGGCCCCGGAGGCCATCGGATCAGTCTCCAAGACTGCGCCGATCCTACGCCTGCCGGGTCCACAGGGAGGTGATCGCTCGTCATGCGAGCCTACGAACTCATGATCATCATCGACGGCGATCTTGACGATGCCGCCGTCCACAAGGTCCTCGACCAGGTCAACCAGCTGGTTGCCGAGGGTGACCTCGGCCAGGTGCGAACAACCGACTTGTGGGGCAAGCGACGCTTCGCCTACCGCATCCGAGTCCGCCCCAACCACTATGCCTGGGAGGGCATCTACGTCGTGCTCGAGATCACCACCGAGGCCCCCAACCTCGAAGCCCTCGAGCGTGCCCTTCGAATCGCGGACGAGGTCGTCCGCCACAAGTTGATCAGGCTGCCCACCGAAGAAGCCCGCAAGCGAGGTCTTTTCAGGGCAGCCGCACCAGTCGATCGCTCGGCTGGATGAAGGCAAGGAGCATCTCATGGCACTTTCAAGCACAGTCACACTTGTTGGCAACCTGACCCGCGATCCCGAGCTGCGTTTCACCAACTCAGGTATGGCGGTCACGACCTGCGGCATGGCGGTGAACTTCCGCCGGCAGCGCAACGGCGAGTGGGAAGAGGAGACCTCATTCTTCAACGTCACGCTCTTCGGTGAGATGGGCGAGAACGCTGCGGAGTCGCTCAGCAAAGGAAGCCGGGTCTTGGTGTCGGGTCGGTTGCAGCAGCGCTCATGGGAGACCCAAGACGGCGACAAGCGCTCTACCGTCGAGGTCATCGCCGACGAGATCGGCCCCAGCCTCCGGTTCGCCACCGCAGAGGTCACCAAGACTGAACGGCGTGAGGGAGGCGGAGGGCAACGTCGGCCGGTCTCCAACGAACCGCCCACCGGTGGCGGTGGCGGTGGCGGTGGCGGTGGCGACTATGACGAGGAGCCCTTCTGATGGCAAAGACCAAGCGCATCAAGAACAAGGACAACGCCCGCCGGTCAAAGAAGAAGACGAGCATCCTCAGCACCGACCGCGTCGACTACGTTGACTTCAAGGACGTGAACCTCCTGAGGAAGTTCATGTCTGAACGTGCGAAGGTCCGGGCTCGCCGCGTAACCGGCAACAACGCCCAACAGCAGCGAGAGGTGGCGCGTGCCATCAAGAATGCTCGAGAGATGGCCCTGTTGCCCTATGCCAACCGCGTGACCCAGCAGCGTGGTGGCCGTGGCCGC
>JAHFUU010000292.1 GCA_023264915.1 Microthrixaceae bacterium
GAGGCGATCCTCGGAGAGGCGTGCGCGTTGCTCGCTGAGCATCTCCTGGGCGACATCTGCGATCACCTGTGCGAATGCGTCGTCGCGGTTCTCGAAGTAGAGGTAGAAGGTGCCGTGTGCGGTCTCGGCCGCGCGTGTGATCGTGGCGACCGAGGCCGCCCGGTAGCCGCGGGTCTCGAACACCTCACGCGCTGCGGCAAGCATGCGGCCCCTGGTCTCGGCGGCCTGCCGTTGACGCTTGTTGAGAGGCGCGTCGGCTTGCGCCGCCGGTGAGGGGCCGGCTCCTGAGCTGGCGCTGGGCGAGTCGGTAGGCATTCGAGCTTCGGGCGTGGTGCAATGAGCGGGTGACAGGACCAGCTCGTCGTTCAGGTCAGGGCCCTGTGAGCCGGACGCTAGCCGACTCGCTAGAGCGTCGCCGCCTCGTGGTGCTCGCAGGGCACGCGGGGGATCTGGACGCAGCCATTCGACATCTGGCCGATGACGACGAGGCCGTGCGCGCGTGCGCGCTCGGTGCTGTTGCCCGCTGCGGGTCCCTGACTTCGGAGATGCTTCGTGTGGCCGCGACAGACCGCTCCCCCGTGGTGCGGCGCCGGGCAGCTGAGCTGTCGGCCAGCTCGGAGGTCGGGTTCTCGTTGCTCGCGCTCCTTGACGACGACGAGGCAGTCGTCGCCGAAGCCGCCGCGTTCGCGGCCGGCGAGAGGTACGAGGGCGGCCTCGATGCCCAAGGTGGCGACAGCCTCGAAGACGTCCTGGAGCGATTGTCACGGCTCGTGTGTGAACATCCCGATCCCCTCGTACGCGAGGCGGCGGTCGCCGCCGCCGGGTCCATCGGTGCCGATTCGGGGCTTCCGGCGGTGCTCGCAGCCATGCAGGACAGGGTCTCGGTCAGACGCCGGGCCGTGGTCGCCCTGGCTGCCTTCGACGCCGACGCGGCCGAGGAGGCGCTCCTTCGGGCCACCGAGGACCGCGACTGGCAGGTCCGCCAGGCCGCCGGCGAACTCAGGTGATCGTGGAGACCAGGGCCACCACGAGCAGCGCCACCAGCACGGCGGCAGCGGCGGCGACCAGGACCCCGAGGAGGCCTACGAGCACGGTCATGCCCACCAGGCCGCGCAGCCGGTGCCACCAGCGGGGCTTCCCGTGCACGCGTTCGACCACGGGAAAGGGGCTGGGTACATCTACAAGCAATGCCTTGGTCCGCTGGGTGCGCTCAGTGGCATCTCGGGAACTTGGAGAGGGTCGAGGGCGTTGTTTCATGGCAACCTTGGGACTGATCGAAGGTGGGTCCAGCGGCGGACCTCACCTCCCGTTTAAGTCGTAACTGCTAGATCCCCGCTATGAGATCCCCGGCTATGAGAGGTCCGGCCATCCCCTACAGCTCCGAACCACCGATCGTACCGTCTGAGCCGGACGCGGCCAGCACTTCGCGCGGAGAGCCGGGCCTCCCGACGGTCGGCCCCGGTCCCAGCTCGAGCCTTCACGCCGGCGAGCCAGACCATCGGAGCGCCGCCGCCGAACCACACCCACCCGCTGTCCCCGGTCCCGAGGGTCAGGCCCAGACCGACCCCGCCGACGAGCCCCCAGATGACCCCTCCGGCGTGCGGGGTGGACGGCGCCGCCGCGTCTACCTGGTCGGTGCTGTCGTGGGCCTGGTCGTCGCCGCCATCGTGGTCGTCAACGTCGTGCACGTCGGCTACTTCATGCTCGCACCCGGCTCGGCTCGCCGCACCCAGGAGCTGGTGGCCATCGACGGTCACACGGCTTACCGCGATGATTCGGGAACGGTCTCCTACACGACTGTCTCCTTCTCCCAAGCGACGCTTTGGAACAAGCTCACCTCTCGTTTCGACGAGAGCGTGGACCTGGTCGACGAGGACACCATCCTCCAGGGCAAGAACCCGGACCAGAACCGCAAGGAGAACCTCGAGATGATGGATGCCTCCAAGCAGGAGGCAACGGTCGTGGCCCTGCACAAGCTCGGCTACAAGGTCACCGAGAAGGGCACGGGCGCCGTGGTTGCCGGGTTCAGCGACGGGGAGGGTCCAGGCAAGTCACAGCTGGCCGAGGGAGACGCGATCGTCGAGCTCGACGGTGCCACGATCAAGACCCGTGAGGACCTTGCCAAGGGTCTCGGAGGGCACAAGCCAGGCGACGAGGTGACCCTCACAGTCGAGCCTGATCGCAGCGGCAGGCGCGACACCAAGAAGCTGACGCTCGCAGCTCGCCCCGACCGACCCGATGCGGGGTTCCTCGGTGTCCTGCTGGTGACGCGCGACCTTGACTTCGACCTCCCGTTCAAGGTCTCGATCGACTCGGGGCAGGTGGGTGGCCCGTCGGCCGGTCTCGCGTTCACCCTGGGCATCATCGATGTGTTGACGCCCGGAAGCCTCACGGGCGGGACCCGGGTCGCCACGACCGGTACGATCGACCTGAACGGCCACGTCGGGCCCGTGGGCGGGGTGAAGCAGAAGACCTTCGCTGTGCGCGCATCGGGCGCGACGCTGTTCCTGGTGCCACCCGAGGAGTACGAGGAAGCAACCCAGTGGGCAGGAGGCGACCTGAAGGTCGTGAGGGTCGAGACTGTCGATCAGGCGCTCGACGCCATCGCTGCCAACGGTGGGGATACGGCCCCGGTGGCCGAGGCCGCTGCGGCGAACCAGCGACCGCCGGCCAACTGACCGAGACCCCGAGACCCCGAGACCCCGAGACCCCGAGACCCCGAGAGCCCGGGCCTCAGGGTGACACGTGAGGGCCTCGACCCTCGTTGCCGAGCTGGCCGCGGTCCAACAGGCAGGCACTGATCATCGTATGTACGATCTCGCCCGTGACCCCTGACGCCGCCGAATCACACGATGAAGGGGCCGTCGGCCATGGCCCCGGTGACTCGTTGCGAGCTGACTCGGCCGTGGATGCCTATGCGCTGGACAGCACCAGCGAGATCGACGACGAGACCGACGACGAGATCGACAGGACCCGCTCTCGCGAGCACGAGCTCGACCTGCGCGTGGCCGACCTCGAACGCCAGCTCGCGGACGCGCACGCCCTGATCGACCAGGGCGTATCCCGCTCGGGCCATCGGACAGCGGATGCCACCCTCGAGGATCTCGACGAGGGCCAGCTCGCCGTCCTCGTTGGCGAAGAGACCGCGAAGGTCCTTGCTGCCGCCCGCAACGCTGCGGCTGGAATCGTCGCGAACGCTGAGAACACTGCTTCGAAGATGCGCACCAAGGCCGATCGCGACGCGCAGCGCGTCGCTTCAGAAGCTGACGCGCTCCTCGATCAGGCCGCCAGGGATGCCGACGACGAGGCCTCCAGGCGGCTGTCCGAGGCTGACACCGCGATCGGGCTGGCAGCAGCTGAAGCCGACCAGGCAGCGCGCCGCGTGCGCGAGGACGCCGAGGCCGACGCTTCGAGGATCGCGGGTGAGGCTCAACGGCTCCTCGACGATGCGCATGTTGCTGCTGTCGGGATCACCGACCAGGCCTACCACGAGGCCGCACTGCTGGATGAGCAGGCACGAGCCGAGGCTCAGGCTCTCGTGGCCGAGGCCCACAGATCTCGAGCCGAGATGCTCGAGCACCTTGTCCGCCGCAGGAAGCTGCTGCGCCGCCAGGTCGAGCAGCTGCACGCCGGCCGCCAGCGGCTGGCTGCTGCCTTCGAGGTGGCCCACCTGAGCGTCGAGGCAGCTGAGGCTGAGTTGGATGTGGTCCTCAAGGAGGCTCGACTCGCCGCCGAGGAGGCCGCCGCCCGCGCAGAGGCCACTCCGGACCCTGCCGTGGCCGAGATCGAGCGGATGGCGCTGGCATCGCTAGAAGCCGCAGGGCTTCGCGAGGACGCCGACGGCGCCAGCGGTGGCCCGGGCACCCCGGCTGCAACCGCTCCTGGCGATGAACCCGAAGGCCCTGGGGTGCCACTGGCCCCGGCGGGGGCCGACCGAGGGTCGCCGCGAACGAGCGAGGATCCCGCAGCGCACGCGGGATCTGGAAGCCCTACCCCGGATGCGCCGGTGGGCGAACCTGTCGACGCGCCGGATCCATCGATGCCTGCAACCCAAGAGCCGTCACCGGACGCCGATTCGCTGTTCTCCCGACTGAGGGCCGATCCCGCATTGGATCAGATGGCCGCTGAGGGGTCGGGCCCCGGCGCGGCACCTTCACCCGAGGAGCGTTCGGTGGCCCCCGACCCGACCGCCGCTGAGCCGGCGGTCATCGGCCGGGGCGGCGTGGACGGCCGCGATCCCGTGGAAGGAGAGAGCGGCCTACGCGGTCACGTCGGTGGGCACGAAGCGGTCATCGTGGGCGGCGCGGTCCGCGAGTCAGATGATGAGGGCCCTGAGACGCCGTCAGGCTCGGTAAGGGTGGTCGGCGGCTCACCTTCGACCACCGACGAGGTGATGGTCCAGCGTGACAGCCTGCTCGAAGATCTCACCAAGGCAGTCGTCCGACGCATCAAGAGGTTGCTCACCGACGAGCAGAACGAGCTGCTGGACGCGGTGCGCCGCCGCAGGCCGCTGCCGAGCGTCGACGAGCTGCTTGCCTCCGAGACCGAGCACGAGCGCCGATTCGCGGCGGTGGCCCTGCCCGCACTCAAGAGCGCGGCCGCTGCGGGCCACGAGCTTCCCGCGGCGATGGTGTC
>JAHFUU010000293.1 GCA_023264915.1 Microthrixaceae bacterium
ACCCCAACTCGCCGTTCCTCACCTCGGTCTGGCGAGGCGACCCTAAGCCTTGACGACGCGACCCGCGACTCACACATATCACGCCCAGGGGACCGAAGCTGCCCGGCGCCCCAGTCCCCGACCAGCCATGGCACCGTCGATTCCCGGCCGCGCGCTGTGGCGCTCCTACACTTGGCCAGATGCAGGACTCTGGCACCGAACCCCCCGCTGAGCACTACTGGGAGATCAGCGGAGGGGTCTCGCTGCACGGCGAGATCACGCCGGGGGGTGCGAAGAACGCCGTCACCAAACAGCTCGTCGCGACGCTGCTGACCTCTGAGCCGTGCACACTGTCCAACATCCCCCGCATCAACGAGGTCGACGTGATCCTGGGGATGCTCGAAGAGCTGGGAACCAGCACTGACTGGGTGGACGACGAGACCTTGCGTTTGCGCACCCCGTCGATCACCTCCTCCACTGTCTCTGAGCACTACTCGGGCGTCAACCGCATCCCGATCTTGCTGATGGGACCGCTTCTCAACAGGGTTGGTGAAGCTCGAGTACCTCTCGTGGGCGGGTGTCGGATAGGTGATCGTCCTGTGGACTTCCACGTTGCCGGCCTCGAGGCCATGGGAGCTGAGATCGACTACTCCCCGGCCTCGTTCATCGCGCGAAGCGACCGCCTGGTCGGTTGTCACCACCGCTTGCCGTATCCGTCTGTGGGCGCAACGGAGAACCTCGTTCTTGCCGCGGTCACCGCCAAAGGCACGACGGTCATCGAGAACGCCGCGATCGAACCCGAGGTCCTGGACCTGATCCTGTTCCTCCAGCAGATGGGTGCAGTCATCCTTGTCGACGTCGACCGGCGAATAATCGTGGAGGGGGTGGACTCGCTCCACACGGCCACACATCGAGTGCTCCCTGACCGCATCGAGATCGCTTCCTTCGCGGCCGCCGCGGTGGCCACCGGGGGAGACATCACCATCAAAGAGGCTCGACAGGATCACCTGATCACCTTCCTGAACACGATCAGGCGGGTCGGCGGTGCGTTCGAGGTCGCCGGTGACGCGATTCGCTTCTACTCGACGGGGCGCAAGCTCAACGGCTACAACGTCGAGACCGACGTTCACCCGGGTTTCATGACCGATTGGCAGCAACCGCTCGTCGTGCTCCTCACCCAAGCTGAGGGCCCCTCGGTCATCCACGAGACCGTTTATGAGAACCGCTTCGGCTATACCGAAGCCCTCGCCGCCATGGGGGCGGACATCACGCTCTCGAACCAGTGCCTGGGTAGCCGATCCTGCAGGTTCGCATCTCGCGACTTCATGCACTCGGCGGTCGTCATAGGCCCGACCCCACTTCAGGCAGCCCCTCTCGCCATCCCGGATCTGAGGGCTGGGTTCGCGTATGTGATGGCAGCGCTCTTGGCAAACGGCACCAGCACGATCCACAACGTGCACTACATCGAGCGAGGGTACGCGGACATGCCCGGCAAGCTTCGATCGCTCGGGGCCCAGGTGGTCGTCAGCTGAACCTCGCTCGTGCGGGCGCCGCTGTCCGCACGAGAACAGATCCAAGCGCCCACCGGCCGTGCTTCTTGCTCAGGTGGCGTCGGTGTCTCGCTCACCGGTGCGGATTCGCACGATCGTCTCGACCTCGGTGACCCAGACCTTCCCGTCGCCGATCTTGCCGGTACGAGCCGCCGCGACGAGCGAGTCGAGAACCCGATCGAGATCCTCTGGTGCCACGACCATCTCGAGGCGGGTCTTGGGGATGAGGTCCACCACGTACTCGGCACCCCTGTACACCTCGGTATGGCCCCCTTGCTGCCCGAAGCCCTTGACCTCTGAGATCGTCATCCCCCTGACCCCAACCGACTTCAGCGCGTCCTTCACGTCGTCGAGCTTGTGCGGTTTGATCACCGCGGTGATGAGCTTCACTTTGTTCGTCCTCCACTGGTTCGCTCGGCACCGCGCCGGGCAGGCAAGATGACCTGGAAGTTGACGGGTGTGCCCGGCTGCGGGCCCCAACGCTACAGGAAGTCATCCGCTGTGGGCCTGGGCGCGCTATGTGCTCGGCCATCGGCGGCCCTACACTCAAAGAGTCCAGCTCTCTTAGACCAAGGAAGTGACGCCGTGGGTATCGGCCCCGAATGGATCATCGTGATCGGGATCATCGTTCTGGTCTTCGGCGCATCGCAGCTCCCCAAGCTGGCCCGCTCATTGGGTCAAGCCAAGAGCGAGTTCGAGAAAGGCCAGCGAGAGACCAGGAGCGACGCCGACAAGAGCGACGCCGACAAGAGCGACGCTGCCAAGAGCGAGAAGTCCGACTCCTCCGACTGAACCGAAAGCCGTCCGCAGATGTGATCCGGAAGTTGCGGTCCAGGTCGTAACCATCTCAATCGGGCAGCTGGCTGAGCAACCACTGCATGGCTATCGGTCCGCCAGGCCCGTCATAGTGGATACCGTCAGGCCTCAGCATCACAGACCCCTCGGTCAACCTGCAGCTGTCCGGGCTGGGGCAGATCCAAGCACCCATGTCGAGGACGGGCACTCCGGCTTCAGCCGCCACCTCCCGGATGACCTTGTTGAGGCAATCGGTATGGGGATCGAAGCTCTTGTAGTCCACGCCAGGCAACGCCCTTGAAGGCGGCGGCCTCCAGTAACCCGCAGTCGTGACGGCAACCCGCCCACTCGATGCCTTCAGCATCGCCATGGCGTCTCTGAGGTCGACGCGATAGCGATCCGAGTAACCAGCGTCGCAGGGCCGGACCCACTGGCCGTCAGGTGAAAGCAGCTCCTGGGCGCCAGGGTTCCCGATGATGAGCAGCGACGTGTCAGGGTGCGTCGCCAGTTCAGGCTGCCACATCTGTGGCCATGTCGTGCAGACCGGGACGTCGGACACCTTGCCGTCGACAGCGCGGGCCTTTGTGGCCCAACGGGCGAGGGTGCACGCGATCACGGCCTTTGAGGTCAACTCGCTGATGCCCAGCGCCGAACCGTTGGGGGATGCGGCCAGCACCGACGCTGCGACGCTGAAGGCAACTGAGTCTCCGACGACCAGCACCCGGCCGGGCTTGGGAGCCACAGCCTTGGGCGGGACGGATGACGTCGACGGCGTGGCAGCAGTCGCCGAGACGGCCACCGTGCCGCTTGGAAGGCCCGACGTCCCCGGGGCAGGCACCGGGTCTGACTCCGAGGATGCAGTCGGCGCGGAGCCGCATGCCGTGACGCCGCTCCAGCTGAGCAGGGCGCACAACGCAACCATGACGCGACGTGTGCGCCTTTGCGACGCTGACCGGAGGCGGCCTTCGAGGTCGGTCCCGTGCTCACGAGGATCGTCGAGGTTCTGGATCACCACGAAGGGCGCTGCCCCAGCCCTCAGTGCGCAACCCTTGCCTTCAGCTCTACGGTGCACCTTGGCCTCGGTGTTGGTCGGACGAGATGTCACGCTGTACGGTGCCACTCGGGCCTGCATCGTAGGCGAGCCCGGATCGAGCCCGGTGATGCGCCTCGCCAGTTGACAGCGTCCCTGCCGGCATCTTCGATCCTGCCTCGGCCACACTTGACCCAAACCCCCGGCTACGCCGGACAACGACCACAACGGGAACGCCCACGTTGAAGCCAGCTGCCGGAGCAACGTCAATCGTGTTCGCGCTCGTCCTCGCGGCCAGTGCTTGCGGGACCGAGCCAACTCAGCCGCATGCGGCCGTGACGGCGGACCGCCGTCAGGAATCGACGTCCAGCGCAACGATCCCTGCCGCCACGGCCATCTCGGCCGAGACGACAGGCAGCACCCTGCGCAGCGCAGTCGCCACCTCACCTCGGCCCCGGTCCGCACCACGACCAGCAACGGTCTATGACAACTCCCGTGCTCGGCGAGCATGCGCACTGCTGGCACGCGACGACATCTCAAAGGCATTCGGTGCCGCGGCGGGCGAGCCCGAACCCGTGGACCCCTTCTGCCAGTGGTCGGTCGGCAAGGACTCCTGTGTCTCGCTCGAGCTGCACGAAGGCATCTCGATCGAGTCCTTCCGCTCGAGGTGGGGGGCGGCCCCGGTTGCACCTGCCGATGTCGGAGACGGGTCCTATTTCGCGAACAACAAGGCACTGGTGTTCGGCCAGGGCACCACGACTCTCGTCATGGGTTGGCAGCAAAGCGGCGCATGGGACGACCGGGCACGGCCCAAGCAGATCGTTGCCGCCAAGAGAGCCCTGGAGAACCTCGATGATCCTGGGCCAGAACCAGGCGACAGCACTCCGCCCGCCCAGGTCGACCCGGCCCGAGGCTTCGCTGGTGGAGAACCCCTGCGGGTTTGGATCGGCGGTGACTCGTTGGCGGGTGGTCCCTCCTGGGCGATCGGCGATCAACTCGATCGCTCAGGCTCGGCGAGATCCCATCGCGAGTTCCATGTCGGCTCGGGTTTGGCAAACCGCGACTTCCTCGACTGGCACAAGCATCTCCAGGCCGAGATGGACGCGTACTCACCCGAGGTCGTCATCTTGATGTTCGGCGCCAACGACGGGCTCCCACTACCTGTCTCGGGCAGTGGCGCTGCCTGGCCCGACGATCCACGGTGGGCGGACGCTTACCGCCAGCGCATCAGGGACGTCCTTGACGTCACGGCCAACGACGGCCGGGG
>JAHFUU010000013.1 GCA_023264915.1 Microthrixaceae bacterium
GCCCGTGTACCCGGTGCGTACCAGCTACACGCCGCCACAGACGAGGAACCCGATCTCGAACTTCGGCGGCAGCGCCTGCGGTGGCACCCTGCCGGGAATCCTCGAGGTGTCGTGCAACTCGGCCTTCGCGGAGATGGGGCAGGCCACGATCGGACCGGGTGACATGGTCAGGGGTGCCGAGCGTTTCGGCTTCAACCAGGACGTGCCGATAGATCTGCCCGCTCCTGCCCGCTCGCAGTTCCCCACCGATGTCGACAACAACCCACCGAAGCTGGCACAGGCCTCGATAGGCCAGAACGACGTAGCGGCCACGCCCCTACAGATCGCGATGAGCTCAGCAGCGGTCGCCAACCAGGGGCGCATCATGAAGCCACACGTGATGAGAGAGGTCCGCAGGCAGCCCAACAACGAAGACCCAGTCGGATCCGTGCTGAAGACCTACCCGGCCGGCAGCTGGACGACGGCGATGAGCCCGGATGCGGCAGCCACGATGCAACAGGACATGTACGGCGTCGTCGAGCGCGGGTCTGGCGTCAACGCGCGGATCGCGGGCTACGCGGTCGGTGGCAAGACCGGGACAGCCCAGATCGGCGACACGGGCAAGCTCAACACCTGGTTCACCGCTTTCGCCGGTCCTCCCGGTGAGCAACCCACCGTCGCGATCGCCGTCGTGGTCCTGAACGTCGACAACGGTGGGAACGAACGGACCGGAGGCGCCATCGCCGCACCCATCGCCAAGGCCGTCATGGAGAAGATCCTTGCCCAGCAGGCAGCCGCGCCGGCCCCCCAGAAGCCGAGGAGCTTCAGCGTGAGCCCCTTCGCACACAGCGACAACAGGTTGTCGATCGCTCAACTGCAAGCGCCGGGTTCCCTAGGGGGCTGCGCCCCCACGGTCGAGTCTCGCGTCCCACAACAGCGCCGACGGCCCAACCTTCCACGACCTAGACAAGCCGTTCCACATCAGTAGCATGGGCCAGCTATGTCCGATCAGGGACCGACTGTCTTCAACGACCGCTACGAGCTTCACCGGAAGCTGGCGCGGGGTGGCATGTCCAACGTCTACCTGGCACGTGACTTGCTTCTCGATCGTCCCGTCGCCGTCAAGGTCCTGTTCCCCGAGTACGCGAAGGAACCCTCCTTCGTCGAGCGATTCCGGCGCGAGGCGCAGGCGGCCGCCAACCTGAACCACCCCAACATCGTTGCCATCTATGACTGGGGACAACAGGCAGGCACCTACTTCATCGTCATGGAGTACGTCGAGGGACGAAGCCTCTCTGAGATCATCCGATCCGAAGGTCCGCTCCACCCCACCCGTGCGGCCGAGATCGCCGCAGACGTGGCCGCTGCGTTGGGGTTCGCTCACCGCAACGGAGTGGTGCACCGGGACATCAAGCCGGGCAACGTGCTGATCGGGCCCACCGGCCAGGTGAAGGTCGCCGACTTCGGGATAGCGCAGGCGATCTCAGGAGCCCAGACCTCGCTCACCCAGGCAGGCTCGGTGATGGGCACGGCCACCTACTTCTCACCCGAGCAGGCCCAGGGCAAGCAAGTCGACCCCCGAAGCGACCTGTACTCCCTTGGATGCGTCCTCTTCGAGATGCTGACCTCAAAGCCACCCTTCGCCGGCGAGTCGCCTGTGGCGATCGCGTACAAGCACGTGCAAGAGGCACCCGTGCCTCCCTCGACACTCGGCGTCTCGGTGCCAGCCCCGCTCGAAGCGATCGTCATGAAGCTGTTGCGCAAGCAGGCCTCGGACCGGTACCCCTCAGCCGAGGATCTGCGGGCCGACCTGCGCCGGTTCCTGGAGGGTCAGCCGGTCGAGGCCATGGAGGAAGCTCCCGCACACGCCGGCGCGACAGCTGCTGCAGGGTTGGCTTCTGGCGCGGCAGGCGGCGTCGCGGCAACAGCGCTCCTGGGAACGGCACGTGACGCCAACGCGCGTGCAGGTTCCACCCTCGCGACCGGAGGGGTCGCTGATCCATCCGCGGGTGGGCCTCCCGTCCAGCAGTACCCGATCGAGCCGTCTGCATACCCGCCGCCCAAGCAGCGCCGCACCGGATGGTTCATCGCCTTGATGATCCTCCTGCTCATCGGGCTTGCGGTCGGCCTGTTCTTCCTGGCCCAGAACATCTCCAAGACATCCACCAAACGCGACGTGCCTGTCTCCACTGTTGTCAACAAGCGTTTGGAGGAGGCCCGAAGTGAGCTCGAAGGCGACGGCTTCGTTGTCAATGCAGTGGCTCAGTCCAAGTCTGACGTGCCCAAGGGCATCGTCTTTGACCAGGATCCCAAGGGTGGCGCGCTCGCACCGAGGGGCTCGACGGTCACGATCTTCTACAGCGGCGGCGAGAGCCAGGTGAAGGTCCCCCAAGTGGTCGGCTTGAACGAGGCAGCCGCCAAGTCCTTGATTGAGAACCAGGGCCTCGTGGTATCAGAGGTCCAGCAACCCGATGACAACATCCAAAAGGGCAACGTCATATCCCAGAACCCGGCACCGGACACGATGTTGGACAAGGGCTCGACTGTCACGATCGTCGTGTCTGCGGGCAAGAACCAGGTGCCGGTTCCCGATGTGACCGGCCAATCGCTGGCCACCGCCCTGAACACCCTGAAACAGGCGGGGTTCACTGCGACGACCAAGCAGGAGAGCTCTGACGCAGTTGCCGCGAACAAGGTGATCACCACCAACCCGGCACCCGGTACCCAAGTCCCGCCCAACACGGTCATCACGGTGATCGTCTCCTCCGGCCCTCCTCAGACAACCCAGCCGCCGACCACGCCGACAACCCAGGCGCCGACCACCACCGCGGCCAGCACGACCACGGTCAAGCCGAGCACCACCACGACCAAGGCCTCGACCACGACCACTTGAGGCCCGGCCGGGGCTCCCCGAGCAGCGGCGTGGATCAGGCTGGCTGGCCTGCCCGGGCCAAGAAGTTGGCCAGAAGGTCGTGTCCCTTCATTGTCAGGACCGACTCTGGGTGGAACTGCACGCCCTCGACCGCGTGATCGCGATGACGCAGACCCATGACTGTTCCGTCGTCGGTCTCAGCTGTGATCTCCAGCACCGTCGGAACAGAGTCCCGGTCGACGACCAGTGAGTGGTAGCGGGTGGCCTCGAGGGGGTTGGGCAACCCTTCGAACACCCCCGAGCCGTTGTGGCGAACGAGCGAGGTCTTGCCGTGCATCACCTCTGGGGCGCGGACCACCTCGGCTCCGAACACCTGGCCGATGCATTGGTGGCCCAAGCAGACTCCGAGCACCGGCCTGCGCCCGGCGAAGTGGCGGATCACGTCGTTGGACACCCCAGCGTCCTCAGGTCGGCCCGGACCTGGGCTGACCAGAATCGCATCTGGGTCGAGGTCGATGATCTCGTCGAGGGTCAGCGCATCATGGCGGTGCACGAGCGGCTCGGCCCCGAGCTCACCCAGGTACTGCACGAGGTTGTAGACGAACGAGTCGTAGTTGTCGACCACCAGGACCCGGGGTGCCATAGCACGGTCACCTTAGTGAAGGTGTGGCAAGCGGGCGATGCCAGGGGGCCATGCCGATCCGGTGTGGCCCCCTGGATCCGTCGATCCGGTGTGGCCCCCTGGATCCGTCGATCCGGCCTGTCGTGCCCGGCTCGTCGGTGGATCCGTGCAACAGCCTCTGCCCGAAGGACGCCCGAAGGACGCCGGAAGGTGCGGCGTCCAACGTCGAGAATCGAAGCGATAGTTATCCCCAAGGTGTGGAGAGACGTGGGGACCGTAACCGTGACTTAACCCACCGGCCCTCGACGCGCCACGAAACCGCAAGATCTGTCACCTCTTCGCCACATTGGGTGATCTACAGCCAGAGGGCTGCCTGTGGACATCGTTTGTGCTCCTGATGCCACAGGCCGCTGCGGCCGCGGCCCCTCGGCCCTCAGGTTGGGAGGTTCGGGCCAAGCGCTGGCCGAGGAAGCATCCAACACGCCGGGGCCTCCCTGCCATCGGACCTCCCTCAGCGATACTGGGTCGCTGTGATGATCCCGCCGAGGATCAGGCCAAGACCGACGAGCAGGTACCAGTTCGAAGTCGCTCCGGGCAACAGCTCGACGTAGTTCAAGAAGATGACGATCATCCCAAGCGCGAACATCGTGAACATCAGGATCGGAACCCAGATCGGGCTGGGCATCTCGTCATAGCGAGGCGTCGGCGGGGTGTAGCGGCTTGAGGCCTCGGGTGCAGACTCCCACCGGCTGATCTTGGTCTTGGCGGGCCGGTTGCCGCCCTTGGGAGTGACACGGCCACCGCCGGCGACCTTCGCCTTCGGTGGACGCTTCGAGCCAACGGCTTCGGCATCGACCTTGCCTGGCTTCTTGGACGCCTTGCCACCAGCAGTCCCGAGGGCAGCCTCAGCGGATTCGTCTGCTGTCGTGCGGGCAGACCTGCCGACCTTCACGGTCCTGGGGGACTTGGTCCTGGGGAGCTTGTCGGACGTGTCAGCCGTGCCGGCCTTGGCTTTTGAGGGAGGCTTCTTCGTCCTGTCGCCCACCTCGGCGGCTGCGTCAGATGACTCGTTCGGCGTGTCGGCCACGACGGGATAGTAGTGCCGCGGATCGCTCGGGCTGAATCGGCGGCAGTCGAGATAAACTTTGTGACAGCTGGGCGATGCCGCTCACTCGATCGGGGTAACGAGGTCCATCTCCTGCTGGCAGTGCCGTGGCGGTTCGGGGTCCTCTTCGGGTGCAGTCGTCATCCTGACCTCGGCACCACAGATCGCGCACCGGTAGGAGATCTTCACCTTCCTCAGCTCACCCGCTGGGGGTGGCTCAGGGGGTGGCTGAGCCAGCCCGCGCAGAACGGCGATGCCGATCCGCATGATCACCAAGAAGGCGACTATGGCTATGAGGACCTTCAGCGCAGCCACGATGACCCCCGTTCGGCCCGGGACGCGCCATGACGGCGCGACGCGTCAGCCGAGACGCTCGATGATGGTGGCGTTTGCCATGCCCCCACCCTCGCACATCGTCTGGAGACCGTAGCGGCCACCCGTGCGCTCGAGCTCGTTGAGCAGGGTCGCCATGAGCTTGGCACCCGAGCAACCGAGCGGGTGACCCAGAGCGATGGCGCCGCCGTTCACGTTGACCTTGCTCATGTCCGGCTTGAGCTCCTTCTCCCATGCCAGCACCACCGAAGCGAAGGCCTCGTTGATCTCGGTGAGGTCGATGTCATCCATGCTGAGCCCGGACTTCTCGAGGATCTTCTGGGTCGCCGGGATCGGACCGCTCAGCATCATGACCGGATCGACACCTGCGATGGCGAAGGAGTGGAACCGCGCCCTGGGGGTCAGACCGAGCTCGCTGGCCTTCTCCTCACTCATGATCAGCATCGCCGAGGCACCGTCGGTGATCTGGGACGAGTTCGCGGCTGTGACCTTGCCGTCGGGCACGAACGCGGGCTTGAGCTTGGCCAGGGTTTCCACTGTGCTGCCCTCGCGGATGCCCTCGTCCGCGGTGACCATCTGGTCGGTCTCGATGAGCTCACCGGTCTCGCGATCGCGCGGCTTAGCCTGTACGGGCACGATCTCGTTGTCGAAGCGGCCCTCGTCGCGAGCTATCACGGCCCGTTGCTGGCTCTGCGCACCGAACGCGTCGAGGTCCTCGCGGGTGAGGCCCCACTTGTCGGCGATGATCTCAGCCGATATCCCCTGAGGCACGAGACCCTTGTGCCCCGGGTACTCCTCGGTGTCGGCATAGCGCAGGCCGACCGAGGGACCGAAGGGGGCGCCAACGCCGTCGACCATCACCGACGCGCCCATCCAAACGAGGCTCATCACCTCGACCCCCGCAGCGACGACGACGTCGTGAGCCCCCGACATCACGGCTTGGGCCGCGAAGTGGGCCGCTTGCTGAGAAGAGCCGCACTGGCGATCGATCGACGTGGCGGGAACGCTCTCGGGCCAACCGGCCGCGAGGACTGCGTTGCGGCCGATGTTGAGCGCCTGCGCACCCACCTGCATGACACAACCCATGATCACGTCCTCGACCAGCCCGGGGTCGAGGTCGTTCCGCTGCTGGAGAGCCTTCAGGGTCTCCGCGGAGAGGTCGGCCGGGTGCCAGCCAGAGAGCTGGCCGTTGCGCTTGCCACCTGCGGTACGGACGGCATCGACGATCACTGCGTTGGGCATGGCTTGGCTCCTTGTCTTGCGACCCTCTCGGGTGGCTCGTGTTTCCTCGGGCCCAGCGCGGTGCCCGGGCATGGTCCCCGTGTCGGCGGTCAGCGATGAAACTAGACCGCTTGGTCAAGTCTGCTCTGGAAGGCGACCCGACCGCAACCCCGCCTGGCTCCGACCACGTCCACACGGCAGGGCCTGGCCGCACTAACTACCTTGTGTAGGTCCACCAGGGCGCTCACCGGTAGGCGAGACGCTCGTCTGCCACAGCCAGCCGACAGCCAAGCAAGGGGGTCAGATGCCTGTCACGAGCGACGAGATAATGAGTGTTGTCGAAGGACAGACAGTTGCCAGCCAGTTCCTGAAGGTGGTGGCGAGCCACGGCGAACAGGTTGCTCTCCGCTGGCAGGAACCCGACGGGTCCTGGTCCGAGCTCACCTACAGCGGGTATGCCGAGAGGGTGGCCCGAATCGTGGCCGGCTACCAGAAGCTCGGCATCGGCGCCGGTGACCGGATCGTGTTGATGATGCGCAACGTCCCCGAGTTCCACTTCGCCGACATGGCCGCATACTTCTGTGGGGCAACACCCATCTCGATCTACAACTCGTCCTCACCAGACCAGGTCGAGTATCTCGTCAACCACTCCGAAGCCAAGCTGGCCGTGCTCGAGAACAAGGTGTTCCTCGATCGGTTCCTGCCAGTGCGTGACAACCTGCGCGAGCTCGATGCGATCGTCATGCTCAAGGACACCGAACACGCGCCCGAGGGCATCATCACCGGAGGCACGCTCGAGGGTGCTGGCGCGGCAGACCTGCGAGCCGCTGCTGCGAACTGCGATCCCGACCACATCGCAACGATGATCTACACGTCGGGCACGACGGGTCCACCCAAGGGCGTGATGCTGAGCCATCGCAACATCTGCTGGACCGTCGAGAGCCTTCGCCAGTGCCTGCCCTTCGAGGACCCGGGCGGCAAGCGGGTCGTCTCTTACCTCCCGATGGCCCACATCGCCGAGAGGGCCACCTCGCACTACTCCGGCTCGTTCCTGGCATATGAGGTGACCTGCTGCCCCGAGGTCTCACAGCTGTCGGCCTACCTCGGCCACGTGAAGCCCAACCTCGTGTTCGGTGTTCCAAGGGTCTGGGAGAAGATCTACGCGGGCGTGAACGCCGCCCTTGCAGCGGATCCCGAGAGGCAGAAGCAGTTCAACGAGGGCGTGGAAGCCGCCAAGCCGCTCGCGGCCAAGGTTGACTGGCAGACCGCGACCGACGACGAGCTGGCCACGTGGGAGTTCCTCCAAGCGGTCTTCTCCCAAGTTCGCGAGCTCGTCGGCCTCGACCAATGCGAGGCAGCGATAACGGGAGCCGCTCCGATCCCCGCCGAGATGCTCTCGTGGTTCCGTGCGATCGGGATCCCGCTGGCTGAGATCTACGGGATGTCAGAATCCAGCGGGCCCATGACATTCACGGCCACGAAGATCAAGGCAGGAACGGTCGGCCCCGCCATCCCCGGATGTGAGGTGACCCTCGCAGACGACGGTGAGATCATCTGTAGAGGCGGCAACGTCTTCCAGGGATACCTCAAGGAGCCCGAGAAGACCGCGGAGGCGCTCGACGACGAGGGATGGCTTCATTCGGGTGACATCGGCGAGGTCGACGGGGATGGTTACTTCCGGATAGTCGACCGCAAGAAGGAGCTGATCATCACTGCAGGAGGCAAGAACATCAGCCCCGCCAACCTCGAGGCGGCACTCAAGATGATCCCCCTCGTGGGCCAGGCCTGCGCGATCGGTGATCAGAGGCCCTTCGTGAGTGCTCTCGTGGTTCTGGACTCGGAGGTGGCCCCCGCGTGGGCAACCTCGCAAGGCATCGAGTTCTCCGACATCCACGATCTTGCCTCCCATCCCGAGGTCATCGAAGCGATCGAGGCCGAGCTGGCCGAGGTGATGGCGCCGTTCAACAACGCCGAACGAGTCAAGAAGGTGAAGATCCTGGGCGAGGAGTGGATGCCCGACAGCGACATGCTGACGCCCACCTCGAAGCTGAAGCGTCGAGGGATCCACGCACGGTATGAGAAAGACATCGAATCGATCTACACCTGAGCCGGGCGCCCGGGCGGCGCCGCTCTGAGTTAACGCAGACGTTTCGCAAGCAGATTTCACAGAAGGCTCCCGACGGAGGGTACAAGTGAGCGAGTTCCGAGTGGGTGCGGTGGTGCAGGGCGAAGATGGCGAGCTTGGCAGGCTCGACACGCTCATCGTCGATCCGATCAACCGGCAGGTCACTCACCTCGTGGTCAGCCACGACCGCTTGGCGCCGAGGTTGCTGGTCCCAGTCGACAAGGTCGTGACCGCGTCCGTTGACTCGGTCACGATCGATCTGGATGAGGACTCTCTTCACAAGTGTGTCCGATTCGACCAGCCTGACTTCAACGAGCCGGGCGACGACTGGGTCGCCGAGGACGTGATGCTCGACCCGGGCTCGTACTTCCTTCAGCCTTTCGCCTCGCCGCTCGACGGGTGGGCCCTGGCCACGCATGAACGGGTTCCCAGGGGTGAGGTGTCCATCCGGCGTGGCTCAGAGGTCTACACCAGCGATGGCACGCGGGCCGGCCATGTCGATGAGTTCCTCGTCGATCCCGCCGACGACCACATCACCCACGTGGTCCTCCGGGAGGGTCACGTGTTCACCCACGATGACGACGTGGTCATTCCGGTCACCAACGCAACCCACGTCGAAGAGGGCCGCATCGTGCTTGACATCGATCTCGCGCAGCTCGCGGCTCTCGACCACATCCCTGTGAAGCGGCACGGCCACGTACGCGCTCAGGACGCCGTCTGAGCCGACGCTGCGCACAAAGGTAAGACGGTGGAGATCCCGAGACGGCCTGTCGACCCCGGTCACGTGATCCTCCGCCGTGCGCTGATCGCGTCGGTTGCTGTCCCCGCCCTGTTCGCCTTCGGCATCGTTGCCGTCGGCAACGAGACCTTCGCCCTGTTCTCGGCCTTCTCGTGCTTGGTGACCACAGGGCTTGTGTACCTCGGGGGTGTGCCCCGCAACCAGGCGATGGCCTACGCGTCCTTCACCATCACGTGCTTGGCCCTCACGGCCGTGGGCAGCGCCCTTTCGTTGTGGCCGGTCACCGCCGCGGCCGGGATGTTCGCAGTCGGGTTCGCTGTCCGTTACGTGAGCGTCTTCGGCGGGTACCTGGCAACTGGAGCCAACGCCGTGCTGCTGTCCTTCGTGCTCGCGGTGATGATCGAGCTCGAGTCTGCTTCTGGTCTCCTTCCTCGCGTGGGCGGGTGGGTGGTG
Source organism: Microthrixaceae bacterium (assembly GCA_023264915.1). Lineage (GTDB taxonomy): Bacteria > Actinomycetota > Acidimicrobiia > Acidimicrobiales > Acidimicrobilacustridaceae > JACPNV01. The sequence goes on from JAHFUU010000013.1 coordinate 9,450, forward strand.
GGAGCGGGGATCGGGAGCTTGGCCGTGGTGTTGCTGGTTCCAGACCGGACCAGGCTCGAGTTCCGGTGCTCGGCAGCCACGATCTGCCGGATGGTGATCCCGGTGGTCGAGCCAGGACCTGGTGACACCGGCGCCGGACCGGCCCCTGCGTCAGGCAGGCGCGTCGACGAGATCGAAACAGCCCTCGGCGAGCTTCGCTCGTCCTGGGTCGCCTTGCCACGACACCCCGCTGGCCCGATGCTCAGCGAGCAGGCATTCCTCATGATCATCGACCAGATCGGCCAGCTGATCCCAATCCTGCGCTACTACACCCAACGCGAACCAAGCACGGTGCTGGAGCACCTCTACCGGCCGTTGCGCGAGGCACTTGGCCGTACTCTCTCGGGAACGGCGGACCTGCTCGACGGTGACACCGGAGCCGATGCCGACTTGGTCGAGCTCGACCAGGCGAGAAACCTCTTCCGCGAGCAAGTACGAGGATGGGTCGACGGGCAGCTTCGTCAGGTCCCGCGCGGATCTGCGGACGCGAGCGCGAACCTCGCCGGCAACGTGGTTGATCGAGTCGCGGGAACCTTCCCCTTCCTCGTCCTGTCACATCGGGTGCTGTCCATGGGCGCGAATGCCATGCTCATGGCTCGTAAGCTCCACACACTGGAGCCCTTCGACCTCGAGCCGGACATCCCTCAGGGCGGAACCACGATGGCTGGAACCTTGGCCAGGGCCGCCAGTGTGCTCCGCGCCCACCTCCGCTGGGGTGACCACACGATGCGGGAAGCCCTGCGGACAGGGCTCGTGCTCTCGGTGGCGGTCCTGGTCGGCGATGCCCTGCGCTTCCAGCACAAGTTCTGGGTGGTGCTGGCCGCGATGATCGTCCTGAGATCGAGCGCCGCGGGTACGGGGGCGACCGGGCTGCAGGCCGGCCTGGGAACCCTCATCGGTTTTGCGTTGTCATGTTGGCTCGTGACCGTCACCGACCAGCAGCCGGCCTGGCTGTGGATCGCGTTGGTGGCCGTCGTCTTCCTTTCCGTCTACGCGCCTTCGGCCATCAGCTTCGTCATCGGCCAGGCATCGTTCACCCTGTTCGTCGTCATCCTCTTCACGATCGAGCACCCCACGGGTCTGCAGATCGGCATCCAGCGGGTCGAAGCCGTTGCGGCCGGTGTCGCGGTCGCCTTCGTGGGCAGCCTCACACTGTGGCCGCGCGGCGCAAAGGCTCTCATGCGAACCTCTGTGGCCCACCTCTACCGCACCTCGTCGAGGCTTCTCGACATCGCGGCCTATTCGTTCACCAACCCGGGCCAGGTGGACGTGGCGGATCCAAGCATCCAAGCAGCCCAGGCTCAGGCCAGCTCCGATGAGGCATTCGCGGGCTTCGCCGGGGAGCAGCGATCCAGCGGCGAGGTGATGATGTCCTGGATCCATCTGAGGTGCGTTCCTGCAAGTGCGCGCATGGCTGCGACGGTCATCAACCGGCTGCCTGACAGAGGGTTCCCGTGCCCTGATTGCCCGAACGCTGCCGACGCTGTCGGCGCCGAGCTCGACCGTGTCGAAGCCGACTACGAACGGGTGGCGTCCAAACTGATGCATCCCGAGGACACCGTTCCCATCTCGTGGGGTGCAAGGAGTTCCACAGCACGTGACGCGGTCGCGGGTTGCCTCGGTGACCAGCTCGCCCGCCCGGACAAGGAACAGCAGTCGGTTCTCGGGCTGCTGTTCATGCTCGAGATGTTGTACATGCTCGACGACTCGCTGACGCGCATGTCAGAGCCACTCGAGAAGGTGTGTGCAGACCTCCGAGCCTGAGCCATCGACGAAGTTCAGGTGGTCCCTCTGAGGATGACCCGCTCGCCTCCGATGCGGCGTGCAGCGAGCCAGAGCAGGGTCGAGCACCACAAGGCGGTGGTCAGGACCGCAACGACGCCATCGACGAGTGACAGCTCACCGCCGACGCCGTCGCGCAGCAACAGTGTGGGACCGACGATCGGCAAGGCGAACGACCAGGCCGCGCTCGGAACCGATGGCTGGAGGAACAGCCAGACGCCGACGCCGACGAATGGAAGCGCGAGGAAGTCGCCGAGGCCGACCGCGTCGTCGCTGCCGGTGCCGAGAACCCCGGCCACGCAGCCCGCGCAGCATGCCAACCCACCCAGCAACAGGACCCCGAGCACACTTGCTCCGGCTATCGAACCCATCGTCTGGACGGGCAGGCCGAGCCCTACGACAGGAAGCGTCGAGCTCACGACCAAGAGCGACACCGCGGCGAGGAGCTGAAGCACGGCGACCGCGAGCACACCCACAGCCGTGGCAGTGACCACCGCGTGGCGTGACAGCGGCAGCAGCAGCAACGGCTCGAGTGAACGGCGCTCACGGCTGCGACCGAGCACTGCTGACACAGACGAGACCGCTCCCAGGCAAAGCAATGCAGCGAGGGCACCGAGAGTCCGAGCGAACTGGAGACGGTTGACACGCTCGTCCCTGTGCACCTGTCGCTGTTCTATCCGAACCTCAGGACTCAGGTCCACGGGGGCATGGACAAGATCGACCTCGATCGCCTGTAGGCGCAGGAGCAACGTGTTGTAGGCCTCCCGCGAGGTGTTGCTGCCGCCGCGGTAGTAGACGGCCAGCTCGACCCGCTCGCCGCGGGACAGCTTCGAGTCAACGCCCTCTGGGAACTTCAACCCCACCGTGGCTCGTGACTCGGCCACCTCAGATGCCGAGTCAGCCATCACGGCGACCAGGAGCTGATCCGTCCCGATGCGGCCCAGCAGCCCGGCGGCCCCCTGGGTGTCACCGGAGGCCGCCACCCGGAAGCTGATTGACTCCGCGCGCCCTTGCATGCGCTCGCTCACTGCGCCGCTCCCCACGACGAGCAGCGCGAACAGGGCCCCCGTGAGCAGGGTGATCGTCCAGCTCCCCCTCCTCCTGGCCGTATCAGAGAACGTGGACCGGGCGACCAGCACCCCGCCCGCCCACTCAGACAAGCCCTTCGGGATGGTGGTGCCTGAGGAGCTCATCTGTGGATCCGCACCCTCAAGCCGCCACCGCCGGCCGCGGTCCCGGTCATGACGATCCCCGAAGCACCAGTCGCTCCGCGTCGAACTTCCCGCCTGCCACCTTGATCACGATTGCCGCAAGGCCCAGGGTTGTCGCCGCACCCAGCACGAGCCATCCGGCTTGGCCGTCCCAACCGAGAAGGGTCGTCTGCGTCGACTGCATGAGCCCCACGACCGGGATCAAGCGCGACACCACCACCGGTGGGGCGTTCTGGAGCGAGACAGTCGATGCGATCACAGCACACATGACGACCACCGCCGCAGAGGCCAGCGAAACCTGTTCCTGGGTCCGGCACACGGTGCTCACGAGCAGGCCGACCGAGCACATCAGCACGGCGAGCATGAGGTACGACAGCGTCAACACCGCTACAGAAGCGAAGCCAGCCACGACGCCTGACCTGGTGGAGCTGGTCCAGATCGTTGCGATCGCGCAGGCAACGAGGACAGGTAGAGCCGCGATCGTCCCGACGGTCAGCTCTGCACGGGTCTTGGCCACCGCGAGCTGCCACCTCTGGATGGGCAACAGGAGCTGGGATGCCAGCAAGCCCCTGTTGTGACGGCTCATGAGCCGGGTCGCTGTCGAAGCCACGAGCATCGACGCCTGCAACAAGATCATGGCAGTCACCAGTCCCGCTGTCTCGAAGCTCGCCGCCTGGCTGCCGCGTTGGACGTCGATCGCGTCGATCGAGATCGGGGCCGGAGTCACCTGAGCACCACCCTGGTCGATCTCACGGAGCACCGCCTGCTCATGCATCGCACCGAAACCCGCACGCACGTGGGCTGACGCAGAGCGGGACTCGGCAGCCAGGGCCGTCTCGAGGAGCACGACGTCCACGGGGTCACCCTTGGCGATCTTCGCGTCGAGCGCATCAGGTATGACCATCCCCAGATCTGCGGAGCGAGCCGCGTCGACTGCGGCGTCAGCCGACGGGACAAGGTGAAGGCGATCCGTGCTGAGCTGAGCCAGCGTCTGCCGAGCGCCGGCGATGTCGCCCTGGACCGCAACCACATATGGGTCGCTTCGGGGGCCGGGGGTGCTTCGGGTCAGCAGCGTCACGCCGAGCACGATCAACAACAGCAACAGCGGGGTCAACGTGCGAACCACGAGCTGGCGGCGCGATCTCAAACCGTCGAGGATCTCCAGGCGCGCGAGGGCAGAGGTGCTCGGCCTGGGAGAGTCATCCCCAGAGTGTGATGCGTCGGCCTGGTCGCGAGCACCCGATCCCCTCTCTGGCGTTGGTTCGACCACGGGCGCGCCGATCCGGTGCGGTGCCTGGGCCTCCCCGGTGCGCCTCATCGACGGTGTCATTCCTTGATCGGCCAGATCGTTACCCGCACGTCGCAGCCAGGTTGGGCATCACCGTCCACCCAGGGAAGCGGCACCTAGCGTTGACACGAAGGCATCCCTGAAGCTCGCGGCGCCCGACGAGGCGACCAGATGCTCGGGCGTCGCATCCACCACGACGTGACCGTCCGCGATGCCAACGACCTTCTGTGCCATCCGCTCGACCTCGTCAAGCCGGTGCGTGGACAGCAGGACCGTCTTGCCTCCGGTGACCTCGTCTTCAGCCAGCAAGTCCTCCAGACCCGCAGCGGCCACCACGTCGAGGCCAGAGGTCGGCTCATCGAGAAGCAGCACAGGCGGATCATGGACCAGGGCTCGGCACAGCGAGACCTTTTGGCGGTTGCCCTTGGACAGCACGCCCGCCCGCTCGTCGAGCAGGTCAGCCAGGCCGAGGCGCCCAGCCAGATCATCGATGCGGCGGTCGGCCTCGACAGCGCTCAGACCGTAGACCCGGGCGGTGTAGGAGAGCTGCTCGCGGGGGGTCAGGCGGTCGAGCAGGCCGGGCTCTTCGGTCACGAGCCCGAGCATGCTCCTGGCCTCGACAGGGTGTTCGGCGACGTCGAGACCCGCGATCCGAACTGAGCCCTCGTCGGCCCGCAACAGGGTGGCGACTATGCGCATCGTGGTGGTCTTGCCGGCGCCGTTTGGCCCGAGCAGGCCCGTGACCATCGACTGTGGCGCTTCGAAGGAGACACGGTCCAGCACGACCCGGCCACCCAAGCGCTTCACCACGCCTTCGACTT
>JAHFUU010000294.1 GCA_023264915.1 Microthrixaceae bacterium
CGGATGTCGCCCAGCCATCGGGCGACGTCGGGGACCGAACCTCCAAGGCCAGCCGATCGTCCCCTGCGCCGCCTTGGCTCAGGACGATCGCCGTAGAGCGCTTCGAGCGCAGCGTCCATCGCCTGGTCGCGGTCAGACAGCCCAGCCGCTGCTCCCTGTGGATCCTTGGAGTCAGCGCCTAGCACGAGGCGCCAACGCCGAAGGCGTTCCTCGGCGGGTGCCGCGCTCACGCTGTTGTTCCTCTGGGATCCCCGTTGAGGACGGATGGCGCTTCGCTGCCTGAACCGGGTGCAGGGCGTGCCCCCGGGTCACCAGCGTCGAGCCCGAGCAGCAGCTCAACGACGGGCAAGGCGGCGTCGGCCTGGCCGTGATCGAAGCGGGCCCCGGAAACATCCTTGGAAGCACCCACTCCGATGCCCCGGTTGCCGGCGAGGGCTCCGGGGACCTGCTGCTTCACAACCCGTTGGATCGCCCGTCGTTCACCGGCTTCGAACGCGCTGACCGCGCGGCGAAGCAACGGCAGGACAGCGCAGAAGGTCTCGTCGTCGTGACTCGACAGCCAGTCGTCGATCAGCTCGAGCAGCCTCTGGTCGTGGACGAGCAGAAGCCCAGAGCCGGACAGGAAGCCCTCGATCCAAGCCGCTGCCTCGGCCGGGTGAGTTCCGGCTGAGAGCACCAGCGAGAGTCGGACGGCCACCTCGTCGTGGTCGAAGCGGCCCGAGTCGACCAGCAGGCGCACCACGCGCCCTGCGAGCAGCTTGTGCAGGCCTGCCTGGTCAGCGAGCTTGGCGAGTGCAGCAGCCCAGGCGTCGGAGAGCTCTCCCACAGAGAGGGTGCCGATCGCCGATGACGTCGAGGACACGAGCCCCACCAGCCTCGCCGCCGCAGCATCGTCGAGGGAGGCACACGCGAGCGGAAGGCCGATCGCGGCGTGAAGCGCCATGCTGTGGACGACAGGGGCGACGACGCCGCTGTGTTGCGCCCGGACAGATCCATAGCGAAGCACGCGGGCCAGTGGCCCCAACGCCTCCATCAGATGTGTCGCGTCGCGGTCCACAGCGGCTCGACCCGAGAGCACCGTGACGAGATGGTCGACGGCGCGAGGGAGGTCGGCAAGCAGGCATTCCTCGATCAGCTCGGTGAGGGTTGCCAGGCGCTCGGTCCGATCAGCCAGGTGGATCGAACGGGCGGTCGCGGCCCCGGCGATCGTGGTCCCGAATCCGCTCGCGTCGATCAGGGCGAGAGCGAGCTCCGGTGCCCAGGCCAGCTCCCAGAGCTCATGGAAGGTGCCCTGAGCATGCGTTGGATCGTCAGCGAGAGCACCCCAACGGACCTCGAGCAGGTTCAAGCGCCGCAGCAGGTGGCTGCGGTCAAGCCCCACCTGCCTGCGAAGGTCCAAGTCGATCAGCTTGTTTCCGGCCTCGGGCTTGAGCCGAACGCGTCTCTGCTCGCGGGCCAGATCGGCCGCGATGGGCACCGAAGGGGTGTCCTGGGGCACTGATCCCAGGACGTCCCCCACGACCAGGTCCTCGTGCACGAGCACGAGTGGCTCCTGGTTGCCGCCGCACAGTGTTGCCTGGGTGGCATCGAGCACCTCGTCGAGGCCCGGCAACGGTCTGTGGCGAATCGATGCCAACGCATCCGTGAGCCTGACCGCGTCGACGACCATCGCTGGCGGAGCATCCAGGTCGCGGTCGCGAAGGAGGCGAGCCGTCTTTGACAACCAGCTCGGGATGAGAACCTCTGGACTCGAGGTGAACACGTGGTGGTACCAGCCGGGCGAGCGAACCCCCGCGCCGTATCCAGACCGCAAGGCGAGGCGACCGTTGGTCCAGGGCACCCACGTCGCCTCCACTGCGATCTTCGGCAGGCCCTTGACCAGAGCGCGGTCGTGTGCGATGGAAGGCATGTCCGTGAGCGCTGGCACGTGCCATGCGCCGCACACCACAGCGATCTGCTCGAACCCTTCCTTCCTGGCCGCGCGGATGCCCATTCGCATCTGGGCCTCTCGCTGGTCCTCATGGATCTGCTCACGGCCCGGGGGCGCCGCCTCTCGCATGGCGCGCATCGCATGCTCGATCTGGTCGAAAGGTGAGCCGCCGCGGTGCTCTACGACGTCTTCCCACCACCGTTCAGCGTCGTCGTAGCCGGCCGCAGCGGCGAGCTCGGAGAGAGGATCGTCATCAGGGGCATCGACGTGGCCGTCGGGGTCTGCGCCCTCCGTCTCCGTGTCAGCTCGGCCTGTCTCGGCGGGTCCAGGTCCTGAGGCAACCGCTTGGGGGTCACCGGCCCCCTCGGATTCGTCGAGACTCTCATGTCCCGTGCGTGCGCGTGCTTGCCCGTCCCGGATCCTGGCCAGGGCCACCGCCGCAGGGAGGTCGATGAGCCTGACCGGCACCTCATGGATGATCGCCCACCGGATCGCCTGCCATTCAGGAGAGAACTCCGCCATGGGATACCAGATCCCGAGCTGGGGTTCCTTGGGCGCATAGATCAGCAAGGCGACGGGTGGCCGCATCTCCTCGCGGCCGGCAAGGCCGAGGATCTTCGCGGCCTCAGGAGGCCCTTCGACGAGGACCACGTCTGGCGGTTCGTCTTCGAGCGAGGCAACCACGCTGCGGGCCGATCCGGGCCCGTGGTGTCGGATCCCCATCACACGCGTGCTGCGCGTGGCGTGGCCGGACGCTGCATCTTCGCCAGGGTCACGGCTGGGTGGCGGTTGGTTCATAGGGAGCGGCAGGATCGGTACAGGCCCCTCCAGCGATCCTTGACGACTGTTTCCACATACTCCTGCCACACGACCCGGTCCTGGACGGGATCCTTGACGATCGCACCGACGAGCCCGGCGGCCACGTCATCGGCGCGGAGGGACCCGTCACCGAAGTGAGCAGCGAGGGCGATTCCGTTGATGAGCACCGAGATGGCCTCCGCTGTGCTCATCGTGCCCGAGGGCGTCTTGATCTTGGTCTTGCCGTCCTCGCTCACCCCGCGCCGGAGCTCACGGAACACGGTGACGACCCGGTTGATCTCGTCGTCAGCCGTGATCGCATCGGGCAGATCGAGCGCTTGCCCGAGCGATGCGACACGGGAGCGGACGATCTCGACTTCCTCGTCATGGGTGGCAGGAGGGGGCAGGACGACGGTGTTGAAGCGGCGGCGCAGCGCGCTCGACAGCTCGTTCACCCCACGGTCACGGTCATTGGCTGTGGCGATGACGTTGAAGCCCTTGACAGCCTGCACCTCGTCGTCCAGCTCGGGGATCGGCAGGGACTTCTCTGACAGGACCGTGATCAGAGCGTCCTGGACGTCAGAAGGGATTCGGGTGAGCTCCTCGACGCGGGCTATCCGTCCTTCGCCCATCGCGCGCATCACCGGGCTCGGAACCATCGCGCTGTGACTCGGGCCCTCGGCCAGCAGGCGCGCGTAGTTCCACCCGTAGCGGATCGCCGTCTCGTCGGTTCCGGCGGTTCCCTGGACGAGCAACGTCGAATCGCCCGAGACCGCAGCCGCCAAGTGCTCGCTGACCCAGGTCTTGGCGGTGCCTGGCATCCCGAGCAAGAGCAGTGCCCGGTCAGTCGCCAATGTGGCAACTGCGATCTCGATGAGCCTCCGCGAGCCGATGTACTTGGCAGTGATGACCTTGCCGTCATCAAGGGTCTCACCCATGAGATAGGCGACCACGGCCCAGGGCGACAGCTTCCAGCTTGGCGGGCGGGTCCTCCTGTCGGTTCTCGCCAACGCCTCGAGCTCGTCCGCGTAGAGCTCCTCGGCGTGGGGCCGGAGGATCTCCGTTTCGGTCATGCCCGTCTCCGTGCCACGAAGTTGCTCACGAACATCAGGGGACCCTTCCTCCATCCTGTGGGTCAGGGCCAAGAAGCTCACGCCGCAGCTCCATGCGGAACTGAAGTGCATCGAGCGCGCGATCGATTGCAGGAACGGTCGCCGGCAGGCGCCCAGAGTCGGAGCTCGACGCTGCCTGGAGAAGCTCGGATGCCTGCTCGCACACCTCTGGGTGGATCAACGACGGAAGCCCGTGCTGGATCCACCTGAGATCGATCCCCGCTCGCCTGCCGGGCTTGCCGAGCGAGTCGAGGACCTCGCCCAGCACGAGACGGCTGACAGCGGGGGAGAGGGGAGAAGGCATGGCCGTCACCGCGGCTGAAGGCGGTCCCTCGAGGCCAGTCCCTGCCATCTGAACCCGGAGCCAGTCCTCCAACAGGTCATCGGGCCACAGCGGGGCCAGCTGAGCAGTCTCGTTGGCCGGCAGCGCGCGAGCGAGAGCCATCGCCCAGGCTATGTCCATCTGGGTGGCAGCCGCTTCGACCATCCCCCTTCGCACAGCCTTGCCAGCTTCGTCATCGGCGAGCATGCCGATCACCTCCCCGGCAGATCTGGACCCGGTGTGATCGAGCCACCAACCGAGAGGGGCTCGGGCAACGACTTGGCGCAGCCAGCCGTTGGCGGTGCCACCCTCCGAAGATGCCTTCGGATCGATGCCGTCACGCTCCATGTCCTTGGTGACCTCGATCGGAACGGAGACCTCCAGGCGTTCGTCGTGCCGGCCCTGAAGCGTTGTCAGGACACTCAAGATCTGGCACATCCGTGCGGCCAACC
>JAHFUU010000295.1 GCA_023264915.1 Microthrixaceae bacterium
ACTGACTGGTACAACTTCGAGGCGCTCAACATCCCCCCCAGCCACCCGGCTCGCGGGATGTGGGACACGCTCTATGTGGACATCGGTGAGCCCGAGAGCACCCTGTTGCGCACCCACACCTCGCCGGTGCAGATCCGGGTGATGCAGGCGGCCGAGCCTCCCATCTACTCGATCATGCCCGGCCGCGTCTACCGCCGCGACACAGCGGACGCGACCCACACGCCGGTCTTCCATCAGATCGAGGGTCTCGTCGTCGATCGCGGGATCAGCTTCGCTCACCTCGCGGGCACGCTCGAGGCGTTCACCACTGCGTTCTTCGGCGACGACATCCACTCGCGGCTTCGCCCGTCGTACTTCCCGTTCACCGAACCTTCAGCCGAGTACGACATCTCGACCCCAGATGGTGGATGGCTCGAGCTCGGAGGCTGCGGCATGGTGCACCCCAACGTCTTCCGGGCCGTCGGGATCGATCCCGAGGAGTGGTCGGGGTTCGCGTTCGGGTTCGGCATCGACCGGATGGCCAAGACCTTCCACGGGCTCGCGGACCTGCGCGATCTGTTCACCAACGACGTCCGCCTCCTGGAGCAGTTCTGATGAAGGTGCTGCTCTCGTGGCTGCGCGAGTTCGCACCCATCGACGGTGACCCGGTGTGGCTGGGCGAGCAGATGAGCGACCTCGGCATGGCAGTCGAGCAGCTGACCATGCTCGGCCAAGGGCTCGAGGGCGTCGTGGTGGCCGAGGTGGTCGAGCTCCGCCTGCATCCGAACGCCGACAAGATCCAGCTGGTCGACGTCGACTTGGGCGACGGTGAGGCACTCCAGATCTGCTGCGGCGCGTTCAACATGGCAGTCGGTGACCGCGTCCCCCTCGCGACGATCGGCACGACTATGCCGAACGGGATGGAGATCGAACGCCGGAAGCTACGAGGCGAGTGGTCACACGGCATGCTCTGCTCCCCGGCCGAGCTGGGTCTGGGTGACGACCACGGCGGCATCATGATCCTCACCGGGAGGCCTGCCCTGGGAGCCGATCTCAAGGCGGCGCTCGGGGTCGCAGACGACGTCCTGTACGACCTCGAGATCAACCCCAACCGTCCCGACGCGATGTCAGTGGCCGGCGTGGCACGCGATCTCGCCGCACGCCTGTCCGTCCCCTTCTCGTTGCCCGAGCCACAGGTCGCAGCGGTCGGTGCCGCGATCGAGGACCGTGCCCAGGTCAAGATCGTCGATCCCGACCTGTGTGGCCGGTTCCTTGCCCGGATCCTCGACGGCGTCACCGTCGGGGCGTCCCCACCATGGCTCGCACACCGGCTCACGGCTCTCGGCATGCGTCCGATCAACAACGTCGTGGACGTGAGCAACTACGTGATGCTCGAGCTGGGCCAGCCCAACCACACCTATGACCTCGACGCGGTCCCCGGGGGCGAGCTGCGAGTTCGGTGGGCTCGCGAGGGTGAGACCATCCGCACCCTGGACCAGGCAGAGCGCGTGCTCCGACCGACCGACGGGGTGATCGCCAACCGCGACGACGAGGCGATCGGTATCGCCGGCGTCATGGGCGGAGCATCAACTGAGATCTGTGCCAACACCCGGTCCGTGCTGCTCGAGATGGCGTGGTGGGACCCGATCACGATCTCGGTCTCGTCCAAGCACCTGGGTCTGCGAAGCGAGGCGTCGGCGCGGTTCGAGAAGGGAACCGATCCCGAGGTGCTCGACCTGGCCGCGTTGCGGTTCGCGGAGCTGCTGTGGCAATCCGCCGAGAGCGCGACCCTTGCCCCCGGCCGTGTCGACGAGCGGGGACAGCTCTGGGACCGGTCACCCATCGAGGTGCGAACCGGGAGAGTCGACGACATCCTCGGTGCCGGCCTCGACGGTGACACCATCCGCGAGCTGATCGAGCCGATCGGGTTCGAGGTCAGCGGGGCCGATGTGCCGGGCATCCAGATGGTGACCGTCCCGAGCTGGCGCTATGACTCCAGGACCGAGATCGACGTGATCGAGGAGATTGCACGCCACTTCGGCTACTCCAACTTGCCGAGCCACCTGCCGCCCGCGGTGCACACCGGGTCGCTGTCGGCACGGCAGCGTGACCGGCGCATCCTGCGCGACGTGATGCTCGGTCTCGGCTTCGACGAGGCGACGCCCATGCCGTTCCTCGCTCCGGGAGACCTCGAGCGCGCGAACGTGCGAACCGACGCGGTGCACATCTCCAACCCCTTGGTAACCGAGGAGTCGGTCTTGCGCACCTCCCTGCGTCCGGGCCTGCTGAAGGCTGTCGCGTTCAACGAGTCGCACCGCAACACGCGGGTGCATCTGTTCGAGGTCGGCCGCGTCTTCATGAGGCCACCAGAGGGCGACCGCCTGCCTCGCGAGCCCGAGCACCTTGGTGCAGCACTTGCAGGCGACGACGCCCTCGTCGCGGTCGACACCTGGGTCGTGGTCGCCGAAGCCTTGCATCTTCGGGGGTGGCACCTCGATCAGGCACCGGTCACGGGCCTGCACCCGACCCGATCAGCGCGGATCCTGGTGCAGGGCGACGAGGTCGGCTCAGTCGGTGAGATCGACCCCGACGTCCTCGATGTGTTCGAGATCAGCGAGCGCGTGGGCTGGCTCGACCTCGACCTCGACAGGCTCTTGACCAAACCCCATGGCGAGACCCACCTCCACCCCGTGAGCCGCTACCCGTCAAGTGACATGGACCTGGCCTTCGCCGTCGACCAGGGCGTTCCGGCATCTGAGGTGTTCGCTGTGATCGAATCAGCAGCTGGTGAGCTGCTCGTCGGGCTGCACCTGTTCGACGTGTACCGCGGCGAAGGTGTCGACCCGTCCCAACGGTCACTTGCCTTCACCTTGCGGTTCCAGGCCGACGATCACACCCTCACCGACACCGAGATCGCACAGGTGCGCCGCCGTGTCATCGATCAGGTCGAGGCATCTCTGCCCGCCACGCTGCGATCCTGACGGGTGGAGCTGGCCGTGCCGTGCCGAGCCCAGACCCGGATCTGCAGGCCGTACGGTGGCGCACGTGGATCCACGCATCCGGGGCTGCCCACCGAGGGCCCTGACCGCGACTCCAGACCCGTCGAAAGGGCGCGAGTGCCCCGAGTGAACCTCCCGACGAGGCGGGCGAGCACCTGGCGATTGTGGGGACCTGTCGCCGTTTGCGTCCTGGCCTCGGCTGTCGCAGCGTGCTCTGCGGGGCGGGACGACCCGGGTGGCTCCGCTGGCACCGTCGCGACTGTTCCACTGCCGGGGCCCGAGCAGGCACGTGCCGCGGCTCAGGCGACAGGGCCCGGCCCGTCAAGCTCGACAACCTCGCCGGGCGCGATCGTGGCGAGCAGCACGACGGCGCTTCCCGTGGCTCTGGATCCGATGGTGTTCTCGGGCGCGGACCGGGCTCTTGACGCACGGGTCCACGGCGCCGGGCTCGGCGGGGGAGCGATGATCATCGTCCGTGACGGGCACCTGATCCATGAGCACGCGACCGGCAGCGTCGGGCGCCAGACACCCCTGGCGGTTGCCTCTACGGCGAAGTGGCTGACGGCTGCGACGATGATGACCTATGTGGACGAGGGGCGGGCAGGCCTCGATGACCCCGTGTCGCGATGGCTGCCCGAGTTCGCAGGTGAGACTCCGCCGGTGACGCTGCGCCAGCTGCTGGACCACACCTCGGGCGTGCGCGATCAGGGCTGCCTGTGGAACACGGGCGGCAAGCTCGCGGATTGCGTCCGCCTGCTCGCGAAGTCTCCGCGCGAGTTCCCCGCGGGCACCAAGTTCTCCTATGGCAACGCTGACTTCCACGTGATCGGCCGAGTCCTCGAGGTGCTCGAAGGCACCGACTTCGCGAGCGTCGTCCAGCGGCGCATCACCGGGCCGTTGGGCATGACCGCCACAACCTGGCCGGGCGCCCCGGTGGGACCGAGTCCCGCGGCTGGTGCCCGCACGACGGTGGACGACTACGCGCGGTTCCTCGAGATGATCCTCGGTCACGGCGTCCATCAAGGGCGCAGGCTGTTGTCGGAGAGCTCGGTGGTGGAGCTGGCACGGAACCAGGTGGGGCTCTATGACACGTCCAGGGACTACTCGGTGGGCATCACGAGGATCCCGCGCTACTCACTGGGTGCGTGGCCCGACGTCATAGATCCGTCGGGTGCCACCGTCGTGGTGAGCGGCAACGGCGGCAAGGGCTTCTACCCTTGGGTCGACTTCTCCACCGGTAGCTACGGGATCATCGGCGTGCAGGACGATCGCGGGCCTGAGGTGGCTGTGCCGGCTTCCCAGAAGGTTGCCGTTCAGGCGCGCGAGGCCCTCGCATCTCGCTGACCGCGACCCCCTCGGGCCCCCGCACCTTGCTGATTGCGCCTGCGTGCCTGCGGGAGCAGCCTCCGGGACGCACCGCCGCTCGCGGAAGTACGGGCTCGGGGGCAGCCACCACTGCACGCGAGTTGCATATTCATGCGAGGAGACGTATTCTCCTGCAATGGCTGGAAGGGCATCGCGCAGTGTGGGAGTTGCCGTGATCGGTGCATCGGGGTTCACCGGTGCCGAGCTGCTCCGGCTGTGTGCCGCCCATCCGAGCCTGGAGGTCATAGCGGCCACAGGCGAT
>JAHFUU010000296.1 GCA_023264915.1 Microthrixaceae bacterium
CGATCGGCGTCGAACACGTAGAAGTCTGGTGTGAACGCGGCCCTGTAGGCCCTGGCGACCTGCTGGCTCTCGTCGAACAGGTAGGGGAAGTCAAAGCCGTAGGCGCGCGCCGCCTCGGCCATGTGCTCGGGGGAGTCGTCGGGATAGGCCTCGGTGTCGTTGGGGTTGATGCCATAGACGGCCACGCCGCGAGCCAGCATCCGCTGCGTCACAAGCGCCAGCTCGCGGCCGAGATGCTTCACGTAAGGGCAGTGGTTGCACAAGAACACCACCACCGTTGCCGGTGCGCCGTCCGTGTCGGAGAGGCGGTGGATGGTCCCGGCCGGGTCGGGAAGGGTGAAACCAGGCGCTGGAGTGCCCAGTTCAAGCATCGTCGAGCTGGCTGCCATGCCGAAACCCTACCCTCGACGCGGCGGCGGTCCTGAACGTGGCATCACTAGTCGCGTCATGCCCCGCGCGTGCTGCCCGGGCGTCTGCCGGATCCGGCTCTGAGGCCCTATCGTTGACACAGATTCCCTGGACCGTCGGGTGCAGGAGAGCCCTCGAATAACGAAAAGGAGATTCGCTCATGGCGAGTCCATTGCTCAACGAAGCGGTCTTCCAGAAGGAAGCCCAAGCATCTGGTCGTCCTTGGGCCATGGTCGGCCACGACAAGGGAACGATGACCGTGGCCGGCACTGCCACAGCTACCGGGGTGCTGCTCGCACTCCTGGTCGTAGCGGCGTGGTTCGGGTGGGGCCAGACCTCGCCGATGACCAAGACCGTCAACCCCATCAGCGGCACGGTCACCTACACGGGCGGCAGGATCCCGACGTGGATCTTCGTTGCGGGCCTGGTCGGGTTCATCGCCGCGATCGCGGGACAGTTCGTCCCCAAGCTCTCGCCGATCCTCGGCCCGGTGTACGCCCTTGCATACGGGACGGTCGTGGGGGCCATCTCGGCGTTCTATGAGACCTGGCAGGGCGGGATCGTGATGCAGGCGGTCCTGGCCACGGTCGCCGTGTTCGGCGTGATGTTCTTCCTGTACGCGAGCCGAATCATCAAGGTCACGCGCAAGTACGTCTTGATCGTCATCGGTGCAATGGCCGGCATCTTCTTGATGTACATCGTGGCGATGATCGCCTCGCTGTTCGGAGCGAACTGGTACTTCTGGGCCAACCCCACCCCGCTGGGCATCGCAGTCAGCATCGGGATAGCAGTCGTCGCCGCAGCAAGCCTCGCCATCGACTTCGCCTTCATCGAGCAGATGAGCCACAGCTCGGCGCCCCGGTACATGGAGTGGTTCGGTGCCCTCGGCCTCACGATCGGGCTCGTCTGGCTGTACCTGACGATCTTGCGGGTGCTGTCGCTCCTGAGGCAGTGAGCCGGCGGGTGACCGAGTGACCGACAAGGTCACTGCGCACACGAGCCCGCGATCGGGTCCCTATGGGATCCGCTTGGCGCAGACCGGCCCCCAGCCGGACGTCACTGGCGAGCCTGCTTCCACGGCGCTGCCGGAGTTGGTGACGCGCCTGGCCCGAGCAGCCGATCGGCACGACTCGAGGCGGGCCCGCAAGCGGTCCGCGGTTGGCGGGCAGGTGGTCGACGCGGGCCCGGTGGCCGCGGCGTGGGCCACCGCGAAGCTCGCTGTGACAGCGGCCGGCTCACCCATCGTGTCAGCCGTCATGGGTGCGCTGGCCGCCTCCAACACCGCCGCCGCCAAGCGCCTGACCCTTGACTACCCAGCTCAGGTCGACGGCGTTCTCCGAGGTGAGCCGCCACCGATCCCCGCTGGCAGGGTGGGTCGCTTCGACGCCGGCTCCCGGTGGTTCATCAGCTCCGATCTGCACCGCGCCCCGAGAGGCAGCGCGGACTGGCCGTTGGCCCAGAACACCAAGGGCCTCTACGAGGTGGCCCTGGGCCACTATGGGGCAGAGGGTTGGGGCCTAATCGAGAACGGTGATGTAGAGGACTTCTGGCTGGTCGGTGGGTCGACCTACGGGGTGGTGTACGACGCGGTGCGCACCTTCGCCTCGGCCCTGCCTCGGTCCGCACGGCATCAGCTTCGGGTCCACCTCTACGGCGAGCACCTTCAGCGCGTCGTAGCGAACAACCGTGAGATCTATGACCTGATCGATGAGCTGTTCCACGGGCGCGGACGTTATGTGCGGCTGGCCGGAAACCATGATGACTGCTACCTCGACGACTCGGTCGTCGAGCACCTGCGCGGTGTCCACGACGGCATCGAGATGTATGACTTCGTCGTGCTGGACGGGCAGTCAGGCCCCAAAGCAGTCGTCACACATGGCCACCACACAGACAGCTGGAACGCACCGGGTCGGTCTGGCCTGGGGAGGTGGATGACCTGGCTGGCATCCGCGGTTGTGGACGCTCCATTGCTGTCCAGCAATCCGGGCACTCCATCGCCGTCTGAGACCTATGCGCTGCTGGGGGGGACCCATCCGGACAGGTTGACTGTCGTCAACCCGGCCTTCGGGTTCAACCGCGGTCTGTACACCGTGGACGAGGTGCTGCTGTTCGAAGCCTTCGACCGTCACTTCGGTGACACCGGCCCGAAGGTGCTTCTCGGGCACACGCACCTTCCCGTCGTCAACCCGTCGGAACCCAAGCCTGGGACGGGGTCGTGGAAGCAGTACCTGAACTCGGGCAGCGGGGTGCATTGGGAGCTCGTGACCGGCATCGAGTGGGACGGAGCCGCCGATGCTGCCGGTGACACCGGTTCGGGAGACCCGCGTGCACGCCTCGTCGGCTGGCACTTCGCGACCGACGACACGCCGCGCGAGGCGATCGTCGCAGAGCACCAGGGCCGGCCGGTTGCCCGCCGCTGGTTCGAGCCGGCAGCCGACGGCGCCACCCTGGACGTGTTCCCAGCGAGCAGATGAGAGGCTCTCGCTCACAGCCCAGGGCGGCCCTCTTCGATCTCGACGGCACGCTTGTCGACCGCGAGCCCCTGATGGCCGAGGCTCTCCGCAGCGTGTTGACCGAGAGGGTCGGGACGGGCGATCTCGATTGGCTGAGCCAGACCGTCGGTCGCTCCTGGGTGGACGTCCACGCCGCGATCGAGGCCACCCACGGGCTTGGGATGGGTTTCGATCAGCTCATGGATTCGGTGCTCGGCGAGGCGGCGGTGCTCGTGGCCGACGGCTTCCCGACGCGGGTGTGCACCGGTGGTCGCGAGCTGATCGAAAGGCTTGCCGCGAGGGGAGTCGCTGTCGCCATAGTCACCGGCTCGTTGGGTCGGGAGGTCCCGGCAGTGCTCGAACGCGTCGGTGTGTCCGAGCTGGTCTCAGGGGTGTTCGCCGCAGAGGACTACGGTCCCGGCAAGCCCGACCCGTCCTGCTACCTCCAGGCGTCACGCTCGCTGTCTGCCGAACCGGGCAGCTGCCTTGTCTTTGAAGACAGCACGCACGGGGTGGCTGCCGGGCTGGCCGCGGGGATGTGGGTGATCGCAAACGATTATGCGAACCCGCCAATCGGCCATCCTGCACGCCAGGATCTCTCAGCCGCCCATCTCGTGGTCAGCGATCTCAGCCAACTCACCGACGACGATCTCCTGGTGCCCTTGGTCTGAGCCGCGCCAGCGAGCCGGCTGTGCGCCCGAACCCGGTGTGGGTGCCCACGCTGCTCGGTGACACGGGCCCGGCGACGATCCCAGACAAGGTCGGTGATCTCGTTGCCAGGCGTGACTCGCGTGACTCGTCAGCCCGGGGCGAAGCCCCGCTAACATTCGGGCACGTCCTTTGGCAGGGTGGCATCGAGGCCGGTTGGCCAAAGACCAAAGGGGGCCAGGCACATGGGTGCACAGATGAACGACGTCCCGGTGTCACCGCCGTGGAAGACCAAGGGGCCCCGGCGCGGCCGGATCCTCCGTAGGGTCGTCGCGGCTGCGGGCGTGGCGGTGCTGGTTCTCATGACCGCGTCTTGCGGATACTGCGATCCGGACAACCGGCCACTCCCACTTGTCGGATACACCAACGGCAAGCTTCCGGCGGCACTGCTCATGACGGTCTCGGCGAACTGCCAGGCCGAGGAGCGCGCCGGAGCTGACCTCAAGAAGCTGATCTCTGACGCCAAGGCGGCGCGCATATCCATGGTGCCCGGCGAGTGCTACCGCGACTACGCGACCCAGGTCTACTGGCGCAACTACTGGTGCAACCTCGGCAAGTGCCAGATGGCTGCCGTGCCGGGCACATCGAACCATGGATGGGGCAAGGCCGCGGACTTCGACGATCTGGACTTCGGCACGGCCGCCTTCGCGTGGATGGAGGCGAACGCGTGGCGCTATGGCTGGAACCACCCTGGCTGGGCTCAGCAGGGCAAGCCCGCTGCCGAGCCGTGGCACTGGGAGTGGGTTGGTGACGGCGGCACGATGTATGGCAGCCTCGGTTGCTCGACCTCAGGCTCAGGGTCATCCCAGGATCAGCCAGAGGAGGTGACTGACCGTTGACTGACCGGTGACTGACCGGAAGGCGCGTCCACGGGAATGCAAGTCCGTGGTCACTCCCCAAGCCCGGATCGTGTGATGGGAGCCGTTTTCGGTTAGAGTGTCCACTTGAGGAAGTGAAGCTCAGACGTTGAAGCTGAGGCGTTGAGCTCCT
>JAHFUU010000297.1 GCA_023264915.1 Microthrixaceae bacterium
AACCTTTTCTTGTGTAGCGGCCCGTCCAGGTTGTCAGATCTGAGCAGGCACCGTGGTCAACAGCTCGTCATCGACCAGGTTCACTCGCTCTCCCAGCTCGACTCGGTCGCCCCGATGCAAGAGCCAGCGGCCACACAGGTTCGGGAGCCTCTCGAAGCTGAGGCCGTGCTCCTTCTCGAGGGTGTACACGAGGCCACCGTGGGACACACATAGGACCTCGCGACCCTCGTACTGCTCGTGCACCGCTGTGAGCCCCAAGTGGACACGGTGCAGGAAGGGGCCGTCCGGCTCGAAGGTCGGGGGCCTTCGGTGAGCCTCGAGGTAGCCGGGGTAGCGCTCGTCGATCTCGGTCTTGGTGAGCCCTGACCACTCACCGGCGTCACGTTCCCGGAGGTGCTCATGGGTGATGACGGGTCCGACCCCGAGGGCTTCAGCGATGATGAACGCTGTCTGGGATGCTCGTTCGAGATCGGAGGCCACGATCGCGTCCACTGTGCCGATACGTTCCGATGCCACGAGCGCCTGCTTGCGCCCGAGATTGGACAGGGGGGGATCGGCTTGACCTTGCCACCGCCCCTCGGCGTTCCACTGGGACTGTCCGTGGCGGACCAACAAGATTCGAGTCATCAGCTTGGACTGTACCGGTGGTCCGGGTGCGGTCTCGCACGCCTCGGAGCCGAGCCAACCAGGGGTGTGCCCGTCAAGCGCGAGTGGCAGCGTGCCGTTCGCAGGGGGCGAGGATTGCGACCTCCGCGGTACCCCGACAACGATCGATCGCCATGCGCGGGACGGTCCCGCGAGCGCTTGATCGCCGGGCGCGGCACCTCAGATGACTTGTCGGGCCGGGGCGAAGCGCAGTTAGCCTTGTGCCGTGCCAACCTTGCGTCTCTTTGCGTCAGCTCGTGAAGCGGCCGGCGTCGCCCGGGACTCGGTGCCTGGCACAACTGTCGCCGAGGTGCTCGCTGCCTCGCGCGGGCGCTACGGCGCCCAGTTCGCCGCCGTGCTCGGTACGTGCAAGGTGTGGGTCAACGGTGAAGAGGCCGGGATGGAGACCGAGGTGACCGACGCCGACGAGGTCGCGGTGCTGCCCCCAGTGTCTGGAGGGGCTGGCAGTGAGTGCTGCGTGTGAGATCGGGCCCGCAGGCCGGCCACGTGCGGCCGGGCCTGGTGCCGGTCACTGCAAACAGGCGCGGCCCGGGCATCGGCCGGTGCGATGACCGCGATGGTGGGCCCCGCTGGCGCCGCCTCCAAACCACCAGCGGCGAACCCGAACCGACCTCCTGGGGTGTCCGAGACGTCGTCGGGGGCAGCTGACCGGCCGGCTTGGGTAGCGCGGGTGTTCGCTCCCTATGACATCCGGGGCCCGAAGATCCGACTGGGGATCATCTGGTTCGGCATCGAGCTGGGTTGCCTTGCCCTGGGTAGGTTCGCCCTTGGCATCACCTTCGGTCTGGTCGCCGGTGTCGCGGGAATGCAGGTGGCCCGCGAATGGCGCCGATCAGGCTGGCAGCCGAGCCGTCTGGTCTCGGGTTCAGGTGCACTTGCCATCCCGGTCGCCGCGGCCTTCGGCGTCGCGCTTGTCGGGGCGACGTGCCTGGCGATCGCGGCCGCCGCAGTCGTCGTGCCGCTGTTCCGGACCCGGCGGCGTAGGCGCACGCCGTTGCTCGGCGCGGCTGGCACGACAGTTCGTTGTGGCTTGTTCGCTGGACTGTGTGGAGCGATGCCCGTGCTGGTGTATCGCACGAACCCCGCCGCGGCGGTGGTGCTGGTGCTGCTCGTGTCTGCCTATGAGATGGGGGACTTCGTCAACGGCAGCGAGGCCGCTGGTGCGTTCGCAGGTCCCCTGGCAGGCATGATCTGCGTGGGAGTCGTGGCGTTCGCGATTGGTGTCGTCGTCACCCTCTTCGAGGTCGAGCCTTTCAACTCCGCGACGCACGCGTGGGTTGTCGGAGGGTTGGTCGCCGTGCTCTGCCCGCTCAGCCAGATCGGTGCTTCTCTGGTCCTTCCGCGTGCAGGGGCTTGGGCGCCGGCGCTCAGGCGGCTCGACTCCTACCTGCTCACCGGCCCGGCGTGGTTGTGGTTGCTCTGGAACTTCATAGCCTGACCTCCAACAAAGGGGCTCCGCCCCCGGCCCTGGGAGTCGCATGGATGGCTGGGCACGGAGGACGGGCATCTTGGTGGAACGCCGCGCCCGCGCCCGGATCCTGGAGGCTGGTCGATGGCTCCGGGCCCAGTGGATAGGCTGTCGCAAGCGGTGGTGACATCATGACCGGAACGGACGAGCGGATGCTTAGCCCCGACTACCTCGACGGCCTGCGCCGTCGAACCATCGAGCAGGTGCGCGACATGCGCGCCGAATGCCTGGAGGTCGAGACCGGGCTCTCCTACCTGCGCCGAATGGTGCAGGGCCCGATCGACATCGTCACCCACGAGATGCGACGCCGTGCGTCAGGTGAAGGCGCCAAGGACCTCGCTGACATCGTGGCCGACCTCCCAGAGACCTTGGCCGACATGCCCAGGCCGGCCGGCAGCGGCCGATTGAGCCAGACCCTCGAGCCGACCTTCATCGATCCCGAGCTCGGTGCCGAGCTCGAGGACCTGGTGGGCGATCCCCAGATGGGTGATGTCACTCAGTTGGCCAACTCGCAGCTGTCCGGCCTTCTGGGCAGGCTCCGCACGTTCGAGTCGAAGGTGTCCGAGCTCCGCCGGTCCTACTTCGAGATCATCGATTCACTCCAGGCTGAGATCGCGCGCCGTTACCGGGACGGTGAAGCCAACGTCGAGTCGCTGCTCGAGGAATGATCGAGCCACTCGGCACGCAGCGACGGTCGGGGCTGGCACCGAGATCCGAGCGAGCTGCCGATCTCCGACCGGCGCCTGAGGTTTCATTTCGGGCCCTGGACTCCGTAGCGTGGTGGGACCCGGATTCGGGCAGCCAATCCTGGCATCGGACAGAAACCAGTTCGTCGTACCCGTGTGGAGAGAGTCTGTGAACAGCGAGCCGAGCGCCGGTCGAGGCAAGATCGGGATTGACCCGGTTCAGTGCTGGTTCCGGTGCGTGAGCCGATGAACGAGCTCGAGCAGCGGTGGCGTGACCTGGGCGAGTACATCCGCGAGCAACGCCGCATCGGGCACCTGTCCTTGCGCAAGCTCTCAGAGATGGCCGGCATCTCCAACCCCTACCTGAGCCAGATCGAGCGGGGGCTCCGCAAGCCTTCAGCTGACATCCTCCAGCAGATCGCCCGTGCTCTGGAGATCTCCTCCGAGACCCTGTACGTGCGCGCTGGGATCCTTGACGAGCGTGACGTAGAGCACGATCTGGTGGGCGAGATCCGGCGAGACCCTCGCCTCACCGAGGAGCAGAAGAAGACTCTCATCCACATCTACGGGTCCTTCGTGGCCAACGCCGCCGACCGAGCCGGGGCCGCCGATCCTCCTGGGGGCAGAGCACTCGCCCCTGCCGTCGAGGCCAGTGGAGCGAGCGCCGCGAGCGTCGCCGGCGACCACGTCCAGGACGCTCCGCCCGAGCGTGCCGCAGCTGGCATCCCCAACGAGACTCCCCGCGAGCTGTAGGTGCTGATGCGCAGGCTTGCCGTCCTCTCCTTGCACACGTCGCCGCTCGCTCTCCCGGGCACCGGAGACAGTGGTGGCATGAACGTCTACGTGCGCGAGCTCGTCTCGTCGCTGGCCCAGGCTGGCGTGCACTCGACGGTCTTCGTGAGGAGGTGGCGCGACGACCTACCTGATCAGGTGCACGTCGAACCGGGGTTCGAGGTCGTCCACGTCGACGCGGGCCCGCCCGGTCTTGCCAAGGAGAGGCTGCCCGCTTTCATCGACCGGTACACCGAAGGTGTCGCGCGCCATCTGGCCACCTCAGCAGAGCACGACGCGATCCATGCCAACTACTGGCTCTCAGGCGTTGCCGGCCACACGCTCAAGCATCGTTTCGAGCTCCCGCTGGTCTCCACCTTCCACACCCTTGCGAGAGTCAAGGCCGAGACTGGCGACCCCGAACCTGTTCGCCGGGTAAACGCCGAAGCTGAGGTGATCGGGTGCTCCGATGCCATTCTGGCCTCCTGTGCGACCGAGGCAGAGCAGCTCGTCGAGTTGTACGGGGCTGATGCGGGCAGGGTCGAGATCGTCCCTCCCGGTGTCGACCACGCGTTCTTCTCTCCCGGGGACAGGCGTGGCGCCCGTCAGGCGCTCGGACTCGGCGACGGGCCCGTGATGTTGTTCGTGGGCCGGATCCAGCCGCTGAAGCGGTTGAGGACCGCCGTCGAGACGCTTGCCCAGCTCGACGACGAGCGATCGAGCCTGCTCGTGGTGGGAGGCCCCAGCGGGGTTGATGGCCAGTCAGAGCTCGCAGCGGCGAAGCGCGTCGCGGCGCTACGAGACGTGACCCATCGGGTCCACTACGTGGATCCACAGCCGCATCACCTGCTTTCGACCTACTACCGGGCAGCAGACGTGTGCCTCGTGCCGAGCAGGTCCGAGTCCTTCGGTCTCGTGGCACTCGAGGCGGCCGCTTGCGGCACCCCAGTGGTTGCCGCCGCCGTTGGTGGACTGTGCAACCTCGTAGACCATGGCCGCAC
>JAHFUU010000298.1 GCA_023264915.1 Microthrixaceae bacterium
GGGAATCCCGCCGTCCTTCTCGGCGGCCAGGGCATCCCGGCCCCTGAAGTCGCCCTTGTCCCAGCTGACGACCCAACCGAGACCTGCCTGTAGCGGCGTGATGCCGGGGCCGAGCTCGTGTCCATGCAAGGGGAGTGCTGCCTCGAGCCGCAGCGTGTCGCGGGCACCCAGGCCCGCGGGTTCGATGCCGGCGGAGGTGATGGCATCCCAGAACGACCGGGCATGGGCCGCGGGTACAGCGCACTCCACGCCGTCCTCACCGGTGTAACCGGTGCCGGCAACCGTGCATGCCGTGCCGTTCCAGTCGAAGCCTCCCACCCGGAAACGGCCTGTCGCGGCTGCGCCCTTGGCGACTGTGGCCAGCAGGCGGCGAGCGTCGGGGCCCTGAACTGCGATCACTGCCCTCGACGCGGTCACATCCACTGCCTCGACCTGTCCCTTCCGTGCCTCTGCCAGAGCGGCGATCACCCGTGAGGTGTTGGAGGCGTTGGGCATGACGTCAAAGGACTGGGGCGTGACCCACCAGACGATGATGTCATCGAGCACGGAGGCGTCAGCGGGATCCAGAAGGTGGGTGTACTGGGCACGGCCGGGATCGATCTTGCCGAGGTCGTTGGTCAGGGCTGTCTGCAAGGTCTGAAGCGCCCCGGGGCCCTCGACTCGCACCGTGCCGAGATGGCTGACGTCAAAAGCCACCGCGCCGTTGCGGCACGCCTGGTGCTCGGCAATGGTCCCCTCGGGGTAGCTGAGTGGCATGTCCCACCCGCCGAAGGGGACCATCTTGGCGCCCAAGAACCGGTGGGCGGCGTCCAGCGGCGACCGTCGTAGCTCTGTCGAAGTCATCGGCGCGACGCTAGCGCCCTCTCTGGTCGGGGCATGCCAGGGTGGCGACCGGGCCTGGGCAGCACCCTCTAGTTCGAGTGGGTGATCACACCGTCACCGGAACGGAAAGACCGCACGAGTCCAACAACACCGATCAGCCCGACGAGGCCGAGCAGCAACACGAGGTAGAGCCACACGAAGGAGTCCGCGAACCGCTGCTGACCCCCTGGCTCACACGCCCCAACAGGCGACGGGCCGTTGCTGGGGCCGCTGAGTGGAACCGTAACCCCGGGCACGCACTCTTGGACGGGCACCGTTGGCGGTGCCTGGATGCCGACGCGAGCCAGGGCTGGGGACGCAACGGGGCCCGAGGACGCAGTTGCCACCACCAAGACCATCAGGAACCTTCGCCACACCGGGCCATGATCGCCGCACCCGGCCCACAAGGACGAATCCAGTCACCGGGTGCCAGCGACTGCCGTCGGCCCCGTCCCGCGCTCAGCATCCGGGGCCCATCCGGGGGCGATGCCGTCGGCCCCGTCCCGCGCTCAGCATCCGGGGCCCATCCGGGGGCGATGCCGTCGGCCCCGTCCCGCGCTCAGTATCCTGGCCCATCCGGGGGCGGTGCCATCGGCCCCAGCGCCGTGAGCTTGTCGACGTGTGATCCGGCCACCTCGACATCAGCCCGGTCGGCCCCCCAACCGGTGAGAAGGTCGAAGGTCGCCAAGCGCGCGAGGTGCGGTGCCCTGAAGAGATGGCGGTCGAGCCCAGCGAGGTTGTCAACCATCAACACGCCGTTGAGGGCTGTCACCCACATCACGACTCGCTCGCTCGGGTCGTGATGCTCGACGACCTCCAGTGACGCTGCTCGGTCGACCAGCACCTGCGCCGGTTCCAGCAAGCGGTTCACGACCGCGAGCGCGTCAGCGGTCTCCTCACGCGAGGTCAGCTCGACCTTCTCAGAGAGCAGGGCGCGTTGGAGCGCGAACTCGTCGGCGAACACCACAGATGCCGCACACCAGAACGCGGAGAACGCCTCGATCCGCACGAGCACCGCCATCGCCTCGTCCAGCTCCTCAGAGTCGATGTAGCGGTCCCACACAGGCTGGGCGTTGGCCAGCGAGGCCCTGAGCGTGTCGACCGCCTCTCCTGCCAGCGCAGCCACCAGAGCCGCCTTGGACGGGAAGTAGGTGTAGATGGTGCCGACCGCCGCGTCAGCCTGGTCGGCTACCCGCTTGATGGTCACACCCCTGAGCCCGACCTCGTCGATGACACGCCCGGCCGCGGCCAGCAGGGCCCGGCGCTTGGCGTCTCTGGACCGGGCTCTGCGCTGGTCCGGGACGACGGTCAGGTGGGGTGCCTGTGCTGGAGACTGAACCATGTTCAGATTATGAACGATGTTCAGTCCGAAGGGGTGGACGGTCAAGGAACCCCTGCTGGCCGCCAGTGGATGGTCAGGGCAGGGGCGGGCACGAGCACACGACGTTGCGATCCCCGAACGCCCCGTCGATGCGGCTCACCGGGACCCAGTACTTGCCTGCACGGAGGTCGGCAAGAGGGTAAGCGGCCAGCTCCCTGGAGTAGGGGTGGGTCCAGGAGTCGACGAGCAAGTCCTCGGCCGTGTGAGGTGCGTTGCGGAGCGGGTTGTCCTCGGCTGGCCATTCACCTGACGCGACGCGATGGATCTCGGCCCTGATCGCGATCATCGCATCACAGAAGCGGTCGACCTCGGCCAGGCTCTCGCTCTCGGTCGCCTCGATCATCAAGGTGCCCGCCACAGGGAACGACATCGTGGGAGCGTGGAACCCGTAGTCGACGAGCCGCTTGGCGATGTCGTCGACGCTGATGCCCGTGTCATGGGAGATGTCCCTCACGTCGACGATGCACTCGTGGGCGACCATCCCGCTCTGGCCCGTGTACAGAACCGGGTAGTGATCGCGCAGTCGAACCGCGATGTAGTTCGCCGTGAGGATGGCCACCTGGGTGGCCTCCGCCAGCCCGGTGGCACCCATCGCGCAGATGTATGCCCAGGAGATCGCGAGGATTCCCGCTGATCCAAAGGGGGCCGCGCTGACGGGCCCCGGCGAGGTCAGAGGCCCGGCATCGACCACCACCGGGTGGTTCGGCAGGAACGGCGCGAGATGGGCCTTCACGGCGACAGGGCCCACACCAGGGCCCCCGCCGCCGTGGGGGATGCAGAAGGTCTTGTGCAGGTTCAGATGGCTGACGTCGGCACCGAAGTGCCCGGGCTTGGCCACACCGACCAGCGCGTTGAGGTTGGCCCCATCGAGGTACACCTGGCCCCCGTGACCATGAACCGCCTCACAGATCTCGCGGATCCCCGCCTCGAAGACCCCGTGCGTCGACGGGTAGGTCACCATGAGGCAGGAAACCTCACCAGACCGCTCTTCGAGCTTGGCCGTCAGGTCTGCGATGTCCACGTTTCCGTTGCTGTCACAGGCGACGACCACTACCTCCATGCCGGCCATCGCCGCGCTCGCAGCGTTGGTGCCGTGGGCCGAAGCCGGGATCAGGCAGACGCGGCGCCGCGAATCGCCGCGAGACCGATGGAAGGCATCGATGGCGAGCAATCCGGCGAGCTCGCCCTGTGAGCCGGCGTTGGGTTGTACGGATACGGCCTCATAACCCGTGATCTCGCACAGCATCGCCTCCAGCTCGCCAATCAAGGTGCGGTAGCCCTCGAGCTG
The DNA here is from genome assembly GCA_023264915.1 of Microthrixaceae bacterium. Classification (GTDB taxonomy): domain Bacteria; phylum Actinomycetota; class Acidimicrobiia; order Acidimicrobiales; family Acidimicrobilacustridaceae; genus JACPNV01. The sequence goes on from JAHFUU010000298.1 coordinate 3,531, forward strand.
GTCGCTCGGCGCGAACGGGTGGACGTCCGCGAGCTCGGGCCAGGAGATCGGAACCATCTCGGTCGTCGCGTTCAGCTTCATCGTGCACGAGCCGAGCGGGATCATCGAGCGGTCAAGCGCTATGTCCTTGTCGCACAGCCGCCTCAGGTACCGGAGCATCTCGGTCTCTGAGTGGTAGGCGCTGAACACGGGATGGGTCAGGTAGCTGCTGGTGCGGACAAGCTCGGCCGGCAGCGCTGACGGGGGGCGGTCGAGGCGCTCCATGGATCCGCCCTTGACACCGAAGCTGTCCCAGACGTGCTCGACGGTCCTGACCGTGCACGTCTCGTCCATCGAGATCCCGAGCGTGTCATCGCCAAGCAGCCGGAGGTTGATCCCGTGCCGTGCCAGCGCGGCCCCGGCCACCTCGCGGGCTCGCCCGGGCACCGAGACGGTGATCGTGTCGAAGAAGGCGTCCGGCCCGACGGTGAGGCCCTCCCCACGAAGTCCGCCCGCCAAGAGTGCGGTGAGTCCGTGAACGCGAGCGGCAATCCGGCGAAGGCCGTCGGGCCCGTGGTAGCACGCGTAGAACCCAGCCATCACGGCGAGCAACACCTGGGCGGTGCAGATGTTGGATGTGGCACGCTCCCGCCGGATGTGTTGCTCGCGGGTCTGCAGGGCGAGCCGGTAGGCACTTCGTCCCGCCGCGTCGACGGAAACACCCACCAGGCGTCCTGGAATGTTCCGCTTGTGCGACTCCCTCGCTGCGATGAAGGCTGCATGCGGTCCGCCACACCCAAGCGGAACCCCGAAGCGCTGCGCCGACCCCACCACGACATCCACACCCATCTCACCAGGCGGCTTCAGGAGGCACAGCGCCAGCAGATCGGTGGCGGTCACGACCAGGGCGCCGGCCTGGTGCGCGGCCTCGACGACCGGGGCCAGCGAGCTGACCTCCCCGGTGGTGCCCGGGTACTGGACGAGCACCCCGAAGGCCCCCTCAGCCAGAGGCGAGCCAGAGCTCACCGAAGCCTGCACCACGTCGATGCCGAGCGGCCT
>JAHFUU010000299.1 GCA_023264915.1 Microthrixaceae bacterium
CGAAGACGACAGCAAGGACATCTGGCTCTACATCAACAGCCCCGGCGGCTCGGTCACGGCGGGCATGGCCATCTACGACACGATGCAGTTCATAACGCCCGACGTGGCCACGATCTGCATGGGCCTTGGTGCCTCGATGGGTCAGTTCCTTCTGTGCGCCGGCGCCAAAGGCAAGCGCTTCTCGCTGCCCCATGCCCGCATCCTCATGCACCAGCCCCTTGGTGGCATCCAGGGTCAGGCCTCTGACATCGCGATCCAGGCCGAGCAGATGAAGTACACCAAGAAGCTCATGGCCGAGCGCATCGCCTTCCACACCGGGCAGTCCGTCGAGCAGATCGAGCAGGACTCCGAGCGTGACAGGTGGTTCACGGCCGAAGGTGCCAAGGAGTACGGCATCATCGACCACGTGATCGTCAAGCGCGGCGAGATCAAGTGAGCGATCCCGTTCGCCTCACGTGATCAGCGAGCTCCAATTCCAACCAACCACCAACTAACGGGTCTGCGCCCCGGCCCGACGGGTCTTGTGGTTGTCGGGGGGAGATGTCGCGGCAGGAGATGCCTTGGATGTCGCCGGGGGAGATGCCTTGGATGTCGCGGGGGGAGACGTCGTGGATGTCGCAGTGGGAGACGTCGTGGATGTCGCGGTGTTGACGACGGTCGCCAGATCGATCTTGCAGTGTGCCGCCGCGTAGCCCCCCAGGGCCTTGCCTGCAGCCTGGATGCGGGCGACCTCTGGTTGCAGGCGCCGCCAGGCGCGATCGATCGCGGTCTCGTCCGACTGCGCCTGCTGGACGGGCTCCACCAGGGCCTTGCTGGTGTCGACGATCACCTTCACAGACGGTGTGATCTCCGCAGGAGCCACGGATTCGAGCTTCTCGAGACCATCCATGGCGTTTCGCACCGCGGTCGGGTTCAGATCAGCGAGCGCCTGTGCGAAACCCGCCATCTGGGCGATCTGGGTGCAGAACGCCTCCTCGGTTCGGGCAGTCGCCGGGGTGCGACCGGGCAGGAGCAGGTAGCCGAGCACTCCCATGGTCAGCGCGAACAGCACGACGGTACGGGTGGCACGGGCCCAGCGGTGCGGGTCCCTCGCGCCGGCCTCGGCCAACGACCCGCCGTCGGATCGGTTCTCACCCCTTTGCTTTGGGCGCGTCACAGGGCTCCCTCGTGTGGTCCGCCCACGGCCGGTCGGGGAGAGTATGGCCCGAGCATCGGGCCCCGTGGTGAATGCCCGCCGGGCCGATGCGGGAAGGACCGGTCCGGAGATGCGGAGTACCTTGTCGGTGTCGCCCGGGTGAGGTCACGGTCAGAACGTCTCCGCTCTTGGGCCACGGTCGAAGGAGGACCAGGTGACTGACATGGCAGCAGTCGACGTCGACGAGCTCAACTCGCGTTGCACCCAGATCCTCGTCTCGCGTGAGGGTCCCGTTGCCACGGTGACGCTCAACCGTCCAGAACGGATGAACGCGTGGACATGGACGATGTCGGCTGAGATGGCCCGAGCCTTTGCAGAGCTCGACGCGGACGACTCGTGCCGCGCGATCGTCGTGACGGGTGCTGGGCGCGCCTTTTGTGCGGGGGCAGATCTCGGTGGTGGCACGAAGACCTTCTCGGGTGAGTCGGCCGCAGTGGGCACGGCGGCCGATGCCGAGGCGGCCCTTTCGGCCCTGCCCCCTTGCCAGCTCAAGACACCAATCATCGCAGCGATCAACGGAGCAGCAGTCGGTGCGGGGCTGACGATGCCGATCGAGTGGGATCTGCGTGTTGCCGCAGAGGACGCCAAGCTCGGCTTCGTGTTCAACCGGCGCGGCATCATGCCAGACGCTGACCTGCTATGGCTGATCCCCCGCCTCATCGGTGCTGCGGCGGCCATGGATGTGCTGTTGACGGGACGCATCTTCACGGGGCGCGAGGCCTTCGAGCTCGGGCTGGTCCACCGGTGCGTTCCCACAGGAGAGGTGCTCGAGTGTGCCCTCGACCTGGCCCGTGACATCGCGGTGAACACCGGTCCGGTGTCAGCAGCGATCACCAAGAAGGTGTTGTGGGAGTTCCTGAACCAACCCGACCGAGAGGAAGCGACCCGCGAGCAGCACCGACTCTTTGCCTGGACAGGCCGCCAGGCCGACGCCGGTGAAGGGGTGATGGCCTTCCTAGAGAAGCGCGAACCTCAATGGAAGCTGTCAAAGAACCGCGACTACCCGGGCCGATGAGCGCGACGCCTCCTGACCTCGGGCCGGCCGCGACCGAGGCGGCGGCGTCAGCACGCGAGTGGATCGCGGCACATGGCGCGCTCGGCCGCGAGTTCGTCCCGCCGCTGGGCATCAACCCTCAAGGTGAATGGGTTGACTTGTTGCGCGAGCACAGATGGTTGTGCCTCAACTGGCCCGAGCGCTACGGCGGCAGGGGGCTGTCGGGGCTCGAGGCCGCAGCAGTCGATGCAGAGTTCACCGGTGCCGGGCTGTTCAGGCCGGCCCTCGGGATGGGTGAGTCGCTCGTGGGCCCGGCGATCATCGTCCACGGTACCGACGAGCAGAAGGCGTACTTCTTGCCGAGGATCCTCGACGGGACGGATCGTTACTGCCAGGGCTTCTCAGAACCAGATGCGGGCTCTGATCTCGCGAGCCTGGCGACTCGGGGCGTCATCGACGGCGACGAGCTCCTGATCACCGGCCAGAAGGTGTGGACCTCGTGGTACTGGGACGCAACGATGCTCTTCGCGCTCGTGCGTACCGATCCCGCCGCAGACCGCCACGCCGGGATCTCATATGTCCTGGTCCCCCTGGACCGTGACAGCGCCTTCAAGCCTTGCAACGGCATCGACCTGCGACCTCTGCGCCAGATCACAGGGGAGGCGCACTTCGCGGAGACCTTCCTCGAAGGGGCCAGAGCACCGCTGTTCAACGTCATCGGCGGGCTGGGCAACGGGTGGAAGGTGTCCAAGACCACGCTTGGCAACGAGAGGGGTGGCTCGGCGGCAACCCAGCACGTCCGTTTCGAGATCGCCCTCGCCAAGCTGATCGCGCTGGCCCGCGATCGGGGTCTCACCGAAGACCCCGTCATGCGCCAGCGGCTGGCCTGGGCCCACACCCAGGTGCAGCTCATCCGGTACGGGGGTCTGCGCACGCTCGCCGCGCTGATCGAGGGCGGTGAACCCGGCCCGGCGTCGTCGGTCAACAAGATGCTCTGGTCCGAGTACCACCGCGCGTTCGGTGAGCTGGCGATGGATGTGCTCGGTGCTGACGCTCTGGTTTCCTCTCCCGAGCCGTCGAAGGAAGCTTCCGCCGGTGGCCCCTACCGGCCCAGCCGTTGGCAGAGCGAGTTCCTGGGCAGCCGCTCCTCGACCATCTGGGGCGGAACCGCTGAGATCCAGCGCAACATCGTTGCCGAACGCGTCCTGGGCCTTCCCAGAGAACCGTCCATCTGACCGGTCGCGCTTGTCGGCATCGGCTTGCCCGACGGGCTCACCCAAGGGTTGTGGCAGCCATTCGAGTCACACCGGATCGGTACTGTGCAGGCGTGGATCAGCCCATCGAGCTTCCCGATGCCAGCCAACGCCTGCTCGTGGTCCCATTCGGGGCGCTGGCCACCGCCGTTGCGGGCCGGGCGATCGACGGGGCGAAGGGCGACGACCCCCTGGCACCGGTCACGGTGGTCGTGCCGTCTGCACATGCGGGTGTGACCGTTCGCCGTCAGCTGGCCCGGGAAGGCGGGCTCATCAACGTGAGCTTCCTGTCGTTCCCACAGCTCGCAGCCGTGCTGGCCGCGCCTTTGGTGAGCACCGACCCGAGGTTCCCGCTCACGCGAACGCTGCACTGTGCTGTGATCCGCTCGGTCCTCGACGACCAGGGGCCGGCATGGCTGCGCGCAGGGTCCTCCACGAGCGTCACCGCGATGTGCCTCGCGGACACCTTCGAGGAGATCTCAGACCTGCCGGCGCAGGCGCTGGAGGAGCTCGCTTCGCTCGGCAGCCGCAGCGATGATGTGGTCGACCTGTATCGAACCGTGCGCGACCGTTGCCGCGACCTTCTCTCCAGGCGCGACGTGCTCGTTGCCGCGATCGAGGCAGTGCGCGTCGCAGCCCCCAGCCTTCCTGCGGCCGGTCATGTGGTGCTGTTCGCACCCCGCAAGCTCGGTCATCTCGAGGCAGACCTGTCCGAGAGCCTCGCAAGCCGGGCTGGGCTGACAGCGGTCCTCGGCTCTACGCGAAGCCCGCACGATCCTGACCTCGCACGCATCATCGAGCGCCTCGAACCGGTTCTCGGCGCCCCGGTCTTCGTCAATCCCGCTGGTCCATCCAACGGCTCGACAGTTGCCGGTGAGGCAGGAGCCGGTGAGGCGGCAGGTCCCGGTGAGGCAGGTCCCGGTGAGGCAGGTCCCGGTGAGGCAGGTCCCGGTGAGGCAGGTCCCGGCGCGGCAGGTCCCGGCGCGGCAGTTGCCGGTGGCGGCGGTAGCGAATCACCGGGAGCGTCACGGGTCTCGGTCGTGCGTGCACCCGATCCCGACGAAGAGGTCCGGGCGGTGGTGAGACGCGTGCTCGAAGAGGCGAGCCGGGGAAC
>JAHFUU010000300.1 GCA_023264915.1 Microthrixaceae bacterium
GTCGATGGTTGGGACCAGCTCGTCGTGATCGGCTCAGGTCGGTCTGCCATGGCCGAGATGGCGGCCCCGCTCGGGGGACGGGTGACCTTTCACCCCGAGGTTCTCCTGTCCCGCTATGACGAGCTGCTTTCGGGGGCAGGGCTGGTCGTGCTCGCCTACAACGACCTGTACCGGTCAAAGAGGGGCGCGTCGGGTCTGGTGGGGGACGCCCTACGGTTGGGCATACCCCTGCTGGTGACCGAGCCGGTGGCCGCGCAGCTGCCACCGGGGTACGGCGGAGCGGTGGTTGTCAGGTCCGTTGAGCCCACGACCCTCCAGGCGGGACTGCGGAAGGCGCTCGGGGACATCGGCTCGCTGGCCGCGGCAGCGCGAGATAGCGGGCCTGTGTACGCGCGGGATCATCTTGATTGGCGCGACTACGTCCGCACCCTGACCGGGATCGCCGGTTCGATCCCGGGTGGGGCGAGTCGATGACGAGATGACATCGGACCCGGTGTTTCTCAGGGCTCGTGCCCGGCGAGCCGCGGCTGTCGTGAGGTTCGCCCGCTCAGGCCGCGCCGTTCGCTACATCGGCTGGACGGGCAAGGACAACCTCGGCGACGAGGCCGTTCTCGAAGCTGTGAGGACCTACCTCCAGCCTCACCGCCTCGTCGCGGAGCTCCCCCCTCTTCGTGGTCCTGCGCGCCTGGTGCCGGGGCCGCACCGGGGCACGGTCCTCGGTGGAGGCACGCTCATCGGAGAGATGTTCTACCTTCCCTATGCCGAGCTGGCCCTGGCCAAGAGCCGGCCACTGGTCACCTTCGGTACCGGCGTGGCCGACCCGGCAACGATCGATGAGCAATCGGCGGACCGCTGGAAGGCCGTGCTCCAGCTGGCCGAGAGGGTGACCGTGCGCGGACCGGCGAGTGCTGCCTGGCTCAGGGCCCGGGGCATCGAGAGCGAGGTGATCGGGGATCCGATCTGTGGCTACGCGCGGCGGCCTGATGAAAGGTCCACGCGGTCGAGGGGCTCTCGTGTCGTGGCGGTCAACGTCTCTGCCGGCGAGAAGCCGAGTGCCGAGACGGCCACTCGGCTTGCAGCCCTGTACGCAGAGCTGGTGCAGGTGCTGGTCGGTGACGGGTGGGGGGTCGAGTACATCGTCGTGTCACCGCGCGACAGGCCTGTGACACAAGAGGTTCGTGCGGCGACGGGCACGCAGGATGCCCGCGTCATCGAGGTCACGGACGGGACTCAGGTCGAGGGCCTGACCGACGAGCTGGAACGCATGCGGGCAATGGTCGGCAGCCGGCTCCACGCCTGCGCCCTTGCCACCTGTGTCGGTCTGCCCGTGCTGGCGGTCGCCCATCACCCCAAGTCTCTCGATTGGGCTGACTCGGTCGGTCTGAGGTCTCTGTCTCCCGACGTCGACCAGCTCGGTGACCGCGGGATCGGTGCCTGGCTTGCCGAGCTGTTCGACCGGGGTGACCTGCTTGCCCGCGAAGCTCAAGAACGGGCCTTGGGCTGGCGAGCTGAACAGCTTGACTGTGCCCTGAGCCTGTCCAGGATGTTCTGACCCGCCCGGCCCCGGTGCCGCTGCGTGTGCGGCGAGGTCAGCCGGCTCAGGCTCTTTCCCTCACGGCTGGTGTGGCTCGAGCTCACCACGGGTTCTGCAACTGTTCACCTCGTGAACGTCGTCTCGATCCATTCGATGGCTGGGTCGAGGCCGGTGTGGGTCAGGCGGTACACAGGCAGGGTCGTGGCGATTCGTGCCATCGCATCAAGGCCAGCCTGCCCATGCTCGGCAAGGTTGAACAGGTTGCTCGTCATCTCGAGCACCGCATCGGGCGGGTCGAGCTTCTCGCTGTGGTCGGACCCGTCGCCGGCGAACGACACGAACACGATCGCACGTAGCGGGTGAGTCGAGGTGTTGGTCACGGCGGCACCCGCGCCGATGTCGAGCGGGCTCACCCACCAGCGGTCTGTCGAGTGGGGGTTTGCCGAACCGGCCAGCTCGGGGAAGAGGTCATATGAGCCGGTGTCTATCCCGATGGGTTTGGGGTACGCGGCGACGCTGAGGTCATCGAGGTCTATGGCGACGGCTTCGTCGGTCACATAGGTGTGCCCGCGGCGCAAGAGGCCCGCGACGAGAGTGGACTTGCCGGCGTTCATGGATCCCGAGAACGCGACCACGCCATCGGGGGTGGAGATGGCCGATGCGTGCATGAGCAACGCAACCGAGTTGTCGGTGCACGCCCTTTGGTTCGCATGGCGCAGCACGGTGCTCGCGACGTCCGAGCGCGAAGCGGGCATCGGGTCGAGGTCATCCAGCCGGACCTGGACCAGCTCGGCGGCGGGCTCGGCTGGCGGAGGGGCTTCAGCCTGATCTGCAACCGCGTCGCGCCCGCCCTCACCAGTGCCGCCCTCACCGCTGTCGCTGCTGCCTACGGTGTCGAGTTGGCCCTGGGCTGGCTGGTAGTCATCGATGGTGTAGTGATGCATGGCGGGAAGCGGTGACTCGATGGTGCGCAGGCTCGTATCGAGCTGGGCGATCACTTCCGCGGGCCCGGTGACGTCGAAGGTGAACCCCAACGCGTCGAAGCAGGGCGTCCTCGACACGTCATCGACCACGGCGCCGCTGCGGCCCTCGATCGTCGCGGCCAGGTCAGCCTCGCGGGAGGTGTCGGCAACTGACCGCTGCACCTCGCGAACGTGTGAGTTGGTCTTGTGTGGCCCGGAGTCGTGTGGTTGGGATGCGGGCGAACCGGCCTCGTGTTGTTGGGACACGTGCGACCCGGTCTCGTGTGGTTGGGACTCATGCGACAGAAGGGATCCCGCGGGGAGGTCCGTGCCGTCGCGCAGCTCGCCGTCGGTGACCACCAGGTCGGCATCCATGAGGTCCCCGACCACAGATTCGGTATCGCTTTGCACGTCCTGGATGTCGGCGGGGAACCGGCCCGCCAGCTCGGCCTGGATGCTCTCGAGCGATCGGCCCTCGCTCAGCATCGACCAGACCAGACCGGCCGAAGCGTTGAGCTGATGGCTGCGCTGGGCTCGCGCGTCGTAGATGATGGTCGTGCTGTCGATCACGACCTGAGCGAGACCTGGGCGCTGGCGAAGCGCCGTTGCGGATCGTCTCACGGGCGGGTCGCCGGCGTTGCGGTTGGTTGGCACGCTGCTCATCGGATCTGGCCTTCGACGGTGGCCGCAGGCATGTCGAGTTGGGCTCTCATGTCGCCCACAGGCCTGAGCCCATGGCGGCCCATGCTCATGCAGCGGGCCCGCCCGGTCAAGGCCTGAGGTCTCCGGGATGCTGCTCGGGGATCATGGCTGGGCGGGCGGTGAGTGTAGACTGGCTCCTCCGGCCTGCCGCAGCGTTGCTGGTCCAGCTGCCCGCCAGCGCGCGCCCTTCACACGATCCATGGAACTCACCGCGTACCTTCGAGTGATCCGCCGCCGGTGGCGCCTGGTGATGGCCGTCGCGCTGTTGGGGGCGCTCGCTGGGGCCGGCTCCTACCTCTTGCAGCCCAAGCAGAGCGTCACTGAGGCGGGTTCGACCTACTACAAGGCCACCCACACCCTCCTCGGAACCAAGGAGGTCAACCTCTCCCAGGTCGCCGCCATCACCACGACCGGTGATGTGCCCCGGCGGGTGGCCGACCGCCTCGGTGGGTCTCCTGGCCTGCTGGCCTCCTCGACCGTTGCCGTTCCGGTGCCCCAGGCCAACCTGTTGCAGATCACGAGCTTCAGCACCGACCCGAGCCGGGCAGCCCAGAGCGCCGACGCGTTCGCCGAAGAGTTGGTTCGCTACCAGACCGAGGTTCAGGACCGCACGAAGCAGGCAGCGATCGACGCGCTGGAGCAGCGGCGGGAAGGTCTTCGTGCCGCCTATGAGGAAGTGCTGCGCGAGGGCTCCGAGCAGACCGACCCGAGCCGCCAGGACGAGTATCGCCAGCGCAAGGACGATCTGGTCCGCCAGGGCCAGGAGATCGAGAAGCAGATCGAGGCTGCCAAGAACCAGCCGCCGAGTGCGGCGACGCTCACGTCGCTGTCCACGGCAGACCCTCAGCCGACGACTGCCCAAGCGATGACCCAAGCGCTTGACCCGCAATCTGCGGGCAAGTCCTCGGCCTCGTCTGCCAGCGATGCGAGCGCGCTCGATTCCCAGGTTCGCCCCGCCAAGCAGCTGGGCCTGGTTCCCCGGGCAGGGCTGGGCTTGGGCATCGGGTTGCTCCTCGGGATCGGCCTCACCATCCTCATCGAGCGGCTCGATCCGCGGATCCGCACGAAGGAGCAGGCCGAGGTCGCCTACGGCTGGCCTGTCATCGCCGAGGTGCCGCCTCTCACCCGGCGCCAGCAGAAAGAGGCTGAGGTGCTCGTGTTCACCGAGCCCCGGTCGCGCACAGCGGAGGCCTTCCGTGTGCTGCGCTCGGCGGTCCTGTTCGCGTCTTACACCGGATTGGACGAGGGGACCTCAGCTGGTCCCTCCAACGGCCGGGCCGACACGCGCAACGGAAACGGCCGTGCCGCGAGCGGCGCTGCTGACGGCCGGGCGAACGGAGCGTCGCGACAAGAG
>JAHFUU010000301.1 GCA_023264915.1 Microthrixaceae bacterium
GAGCGGGCCTCGCACGGAACCAGGTGTGAGCGCCGACGGCGCCCCAACAGACGAGGAGACGAGGAGACGAGGAGACGAGGAGCCGCGGAGACGAGGGGCCGCGGATCCCATCCCGATCACATGACGTCGGGGCTGAGGCGAAGCCCCCGTCAGGCCCCGGCCCCATGGCGCCGCCTGCCCGGTCAGGTTGCTCCGCGGCCAAGGCTCTCAGGTACTGTTGACCCACGAATCAGTAACGATCCTCGCTCCGGGTGCCACCTTGAGGGCACACCGCGTGCGGGGCACTCCGACACCGGCGACCAGCGCCGGCCACGCGAGACCGGCTCGAAGGGAAGACCATGGCAGAGAGCTCCTCGATGGATCCGCGACTTCCAGTGCTGGTAGGCGTCGGCCAGATCTCAAACCGCGTCGACCGGGGTGCCGGCGTGCTCGAGCCCGTCGATCTCATGGCTGAAGCCCTGCGACGCGCCGAGGCAGACACCGGCACGAGCGGTGTGCTGGCGGCGGCCGAGTCCGTACGGGTGATCTGCCTGCTCTCGTGGCGCTACGCGGACCCGGGGACGCTGGTCGCGGGCAGGGTTGGGGCCAGTCCGAGCGAGACCGTCTACACGGTCATGGGCGGCAACTACGCACAGACCGTCGTCAACGACACCGCGAGGGCCATCCAGCGTGGAGAGCTCGATCTCGCGCTGCTCACAGGCGCTGAGGCATGGCGAAGCCGGTCCGATTCGCGCTCTGCCGGCGGTCGGCCCGACTGGACGGCCCAACCCGAAGGTGTCCATCCCACCGTCTTGATGGGAACCGGCGACAACCTCAGCTCCCCAGGTGAGATCGCCCGCGGGATCTTCCTCCCCGTCCAGGTCTACCCCATGCTCGATGTAGCACTTCGTGCCGCGGCCGGCCTGTCGATCGACGAGCACCGCCGCCAGATCAGCGAGCTGTGGTCACGCTTCTCCGAGGTGGCCGCCTCCAACCCCCATGCCTGGATACAGCAGGCGTTCACCCCCGAGCAGATCGCCGAGCCCTCACCCGAGAACCGCATGATCGGGTTCCCTTACACCAAGCGGATGAACTCCAACAACATGGTCGAGCAGGGCGCGGGGCTCATCCTCTGCTCGGTGGCCAAGGCCACCTCTCTCGGGATCCCGCCGGAGCGGTGGGTCTTCATCCATGCCGGCGCGGACGCGCACGACAGGTGGTTCGTGTCCAACCGCTCAGACCTGTGCTCCTCTCCAGCCATCAGGGTCGCGGGGCGCGAGCTGCTCGCCGCCGCCGGGGTTGGCATGGGCGACATTGCCCACATCGACCTGTACTCCTGCTTCCCCTCGGCGGTGCAGATCGCCGCTGCCGAGTTGGGCCTCGGCCTGGATCGCCAGCTCACGGTGACGGGCGGCATGAGCTTCGCCGGAGGCCCCTGGAACAACTACCCGATGCATGCCATCGCTACGATGGCCGGGGTCCTGCGCGAGGATCCCGGATCCTTCGGGCTGTGCACGGGCAACGGCGGCTTCACCACCAAGCACTCCCTCGGCCTCTACTCGACACGCCCTCCGAGCCAGCCCTTCACCTGGAGCGAACCTCAAGCCGAGGTCGACCGGCTCCCGTCGAGAGAGGCTGCGGACGACTATCAGGGCGGGGTGCGAATCGAGGCCTACACGGTCATGTTCGGCCGCGAGGGTGAGCCCGAACAGGCCCTGGCCGCCGTGCTGACTCCCGAGGGCGCGCGCACGTGGGGCCGCACGACCGACACCCGCGCGATGGAAGCGATGACCCGCGACGAGCATGTGGGCCGTTCAGCCAAGCTCGCTGCCGACGGCGACCTAACGCTCTAGGGCGGCCCCGGCCGAGCCGTCGTCATGGACTGCAGTTCAAGAGCCTGGGCCGAGGTCCTCTGATGCCGGCTCGTCTGGGTCCTGGTCTGACCCCGACGGACGGGTGCCCGCGTTGCGACTCACGCGCTCGACCAGGGTCGCCATGACCCGCCGATGCACCTCGGGCATCTCTTGGAGCAGGGTCTTGAAGGCTTGCATGTCAAAGGCGACGAGGGTCATCGGCGTCTCGGCGATCACGCTCGCGTTGCGGGGGCGGTGCTCGACCAGAGCCATCTCACCGACCATGGTCCCGGGGCCGATGGTCGCGATGTGCTCGCCACCGAAGTACACCCCTGCCTCGCCTTCGAGGATGACGAAGCACTCGGTGCCGACCCTGCCCTGGTCGATGAGCAGAGCACCCTTCTCGGCTTCGACCTCTGTCGCGAGCTGAGCCACCCTGTTGAGCTCGGCCGGGGAGAAGCCGTCGAAGAACGAGACCGACGCCAGCGTGATCGCGAGTGCGTCGAACTGCTGGTTGTCCAGTTGCTTCCTCTTGCCGAACATCTGCTCCCTCGATCGCTTCGCTGTGCGACGTCCCTTGACGCCTGGTGAGTGGACTCTAGTTGCCTGGGGGCTGCGCCCCCACACACCCTCGCTGGCGCTCGGGTGCTCCCCATCGCCGGCGGGCTCCCTGGCGGTCGCGCCGCCGGCCGGCGCTTGGCTCGGGTAGCGTATCCACCGCTGGGCCCAGGGGGTCCTGCCCCTTCGGAGAACACTCAAGGCCGAGAGCGAGACGCCATGGCGCAGACGTACCGGTGCCCGGTGTGTGGTGCGACACACAAGGATCTGCCGGAAGCATGCCGGTTGTGCGGTCAGATGATGGGCCCCGACGCGACGGTCGGGGAGCCTCACGTGTCCACGATGTCCGTAGAAGACAAGAAGGGCCTGGCCGGCATCGTCGGCGTGATGGTGCTGCTGGTCGTGGCTGTGGTCGTGGCTGCCGTGCTGCTCGGCGTGGTGCCTGGAACGAAGTCCATCGACAGCGTGCGCAGCAAGGTGGGCCTGAGCTCCACCCCGGACGGTTGGAGCCGCTTTGACTACCCCGAAGGTGGATTCAGCGTCGAGCTTCCGGACGGCAACCGGAAGACCCAGACCACCGACGGCACGTACCAGGCGTCAATGCTCATAGGCAAGGACACCGCCATGATCGTCTCGGCCAGACAGGTCATGACCGCGGATCAGTTCGCCCAGCTCGTGCACACCTCAGAGGCTTCAAGCCCGCTCAAGCGAGAGCTCACGAACCAGGGGGACAGCTACGAGGCCAAGCTCAAGAGCGAGAGCGGCAAGGTTGACAAGCGTTCTGAGACCGCCGCATATGGCGTGCCAGCGATCTACTACGAGACACGTGACATCGGGGTCGACAAGAGCTTGGGGTTGCGCAGCGACGCAACGTTCTACGGGCGCGAGATGCTGTTCCTGGCCAACGGCGTTCTGTACACGGTCGAGGTCGTCTCGGTCTACAAGAACCCAGAGCAGTTCGACCGGGTGCTCGGCAGCCTTCAGATCTCCGGTCCCCCAGGCAAGGCGACGGGCACCACCGCCGCGCCGTGACTCCTCAGGACCGCCGGCCCACCCCGATGCGCGCCAGGCCAGCCAGGTCCTCGTGCACAGCAAGCTCGAACCCCGCCTCGCCCGCGATCTGGATGACAGCCCGCCGCTGATGGGGGGCCATCTCGACGACGATGGCACCTGCGGGTCCCAACCAGGCACCGGCGGAGGCGAACAGCTCCCCGAAGGCCTCGAGCCCCGAAGGGCCTGCCACCAGGGCTTGCGTGGGTTCCCAGCGAGCCACCTCGTCGGGGAGCTCTTCGGCTTGTGCCACATAGGGCGGGTTCGACACGATCAGGTCGACCTTGCCTTCAAGCTCGGTGGGCAGCGCTGCGAACCAGTTGCCCGCGGCCAGCCGCACGCGCCTGGCCGGCCTGCCGATTCCCGCGAGGTTCGCCCGGGCCACGTCCAGGGCGCCCTGGGACAGGTCTGTCCCCCACACCTGGACGTCACGACACTCGACGGCCAAGGACAGCGCGATGGCGCCCGAGCCCGTGCCGAGGTCGACGGCCACCTGCGGGTGGTCGGGCTCCGAACGCATGCGTGCGAGCTCGGCCAGGGCGTGCTGCACGACCTGCTCGGTCTCTGGGCGCGGTATGAGCACGCGGTCGTCGACGATCAAGTCAAGGAGCCTGAACCCCCACCGCCCGAGCACGTACTGCAGCGGCTCACCGGCACACCTCCGAGCAAGCATCTCATCGAAGTGGGCGATCGACCTCTCTGTGACCGGCTCGTCGAGAGCAAGGATGTAATCGGCCCCTTCTGACCCCGATGCCTCCTCGACCATGCGGCGCGCGCTGAGGCGTGCATCGGGGATCCCACAACGCTCCAGCTGATCCGCGGCATCGCGAAGGACCTCACGCCACGAGACCGTGCCGGCCTCGACAGGAGCGGATCGCGTCACGCGGGCTGACCTTCGAGCTGGCGACGACGGTGATCGGCCACCAGTGCATCTGAGATCTCGTCGAGCTCGCCTGCGAGGACCTTGTCGAGCTTGTAGAGCCTGAGGCCGATTCGGTGGTCAGTCACCCGGTTCTCTTTGAAGTTGTAGGTGCGGATCTTCTCCGAACGCCCACCGGTGCCGGTCTGGGACCTGCGTCCCGTCGAAGCCTGTCGGGCTTGGCGATC
>JAHFUU010000302.1 GCA_023264915.1 Microthrixaceae bacterium
TTCAGCTTCATGGAGGGCGACTTCCTGTCGGTGCCACTCGCCGAAGGCGGGCTCGACTTCGTCTCCGCAGTTGCCTCGCTTCATCACATGCCCATCGAGCCAGCCTTGAGCCGAGCCGGGCGCCTGCTGTCACCCGGAGGCAAGCTGGCGGTGGTCGGCCTGGCCCGCGCCGGCTCACCGGTGGACTACATGTTCGGAGCCGCCGGTGTCGCCGCCAGCCGCGCAGTGCGCGTCAGGCGAGGGTGGTGGGAGCACTCGGCCCCGACCACGGACCCGTCAGACACCTACGACGAGGTCCGCCGGCTCGCACACGAGACGCTTGCGGGGTGCACGTTCCGCCGCCGCCTCTACTTCAGGTACACGATCACCTGGACCCGGCCGAACCCGTGACGGTGGCGCTGCCAGGTGCTGCCCAGTGACCCGAGCTCGGCGAGGTGGCGCTGCCGGGCTGATCAACGCCAGGGGCTGAAGTCAGCTGAACGCTTCTCGCTGAACGCGTCCACCCCCTCGCGTGCCTCGTCGCTCCGCACGAACTGATCCAGGTGGTCCCAAGCCATGGTGCCGATTCCGGCGATGGCGTCGCTGTCCGCGTTGAAGGAGTGCTTGAGGACTCGAAGCGCCGTCGGGCTGAGCGCCAAGGCCTCGTCTGCCCATTCGCGGACCGTCGCACGCAGGTCTGCGAGCGGCACTACCTCGTTGACCAATCCCCATTCGAGTGCCTTGGCCGCGCCGTAGCGGCGGCAGAACATCCACACCTCTCGGGCCCGCTTCTCTCCCACGACCCGGGCCAGGTAGGCACTTCCGAAGCCGGCGTCAAAGGACCCGACCCTCGGCCCGGTCTGGCCGAAGATCGCATGGTCCGCAGCGATCGTCACATCGCAAAGCACGTGCAGCACGTGGCCCCCGCCGATCGCATAGCCGTTCACTGCCGCGATCACCGGTTTGGGGATGTCACGTATGACCCGATGGAGGGTCTCGACCTCGAACAAGCCGGTGTCAGACGGACCGTAGTCGCCAGTCTCGGCGCGCTGCTTCTGGTCGCCGCCCGTGCAGAAGGCCTTGTCCCCGTCTCCGGTGAGGCAGACCACCCCGACCGAAGGGTCGACCCAGGCCGCCTTGAAGGCTGCGATCAACTCGTCGACCGTGCGTGCCCTGAAAGCGTTGTAGCGCTCGGGCCGGGCGATCGTGATCCACGCGAGGCCGCCGTCCACCTCTAGGCGGATGTCCTCGAATCGGGCAGGTCGGTGAGATTGGTCCTCAGCCATGGCATGGGAGTCTCACCCCTTGCCCCGGGCCAGTCAACAGCCCGCCCTCGCCGATCCCGACATACGGCTACCCCGGCTTGACGCTTGTAGACCACAGGCCGCGAGCACCACTCGGTGACATCGCTGCACCTGCTGACCGCTCGAACAACGATCCCTCGACGTTCGAGCGAGCGTGGGCACGGGCCTTGCCTGCGATCGGCAACGCTTTCGAGCCCTTCAGAAGCTCAGCGCCCCAAGAACACAACCGTGTTGTCGGGCTGGCCCACCGTCTTGGTGTCATCGTCATGAACCGTCAGGCCCTGCCCAGGCAACGGATCCAGGGTCAGAGGGTCGAACCACACGGTCCACGACGTGGCATCGTTGGCACCGGGCACGCCCGCGTACGTGCCTGGCGGCTCTATCACCGGCGCGCTGAAGTCGCCGGGGCTGAACCCCGCCGCGACGATGGCGTCGATGGCCTCGGTCTGTACTTGGGACTCGGTCTTGATCGTCATGTTCAACCCAGTGTGGTGAGCTGCGCGGCGGCTACCGGCAGTATCTGGCCTTCTGCCTCGCGGTGTCGGCCAGGTGCAAGGCCACAAGACGGGGGCAGTCGCCGTCGGTGCGGTTGTTGCCCTCGATGCATGTGAGCTCGGCCGTGTAGGCAGAGCACTCAGAAGCCCGAAGGAACGCCGCGTACCCTGGACCACCTGTCGGCGGCGCCGTGCCGTCGGGCTTGTTGGTCCCATTCGCGTTCTTGCAACCGAGCGGGAACCGCGCCATCCAGTCTGTGATGTGGGATTGCTCGTGGATCGTGATGCAGTTGACGATCCCGCATGGAGCGCCCGCCCAACCGTTGAGCGCGACCCTGTACCCACCGAGGCCGTCACACACGACCGTGGCAGAGCCCTGCTGGGGCCCTGGCAGGCCCGAAGCCAGCGCAGGCCTGGCTTCGATGGTGCTGATGACCACAGGAGCGGTCCACACAAGCCCGCCCGCGACGATCCCTTTCCGAAGCACATCGCGCCTCGATGTCGACTCCGCTCCCACCCGTCAAGGGGAACACGAACCGGTTGTCGATGTCAACACTTCGCCAGGCTCCACCCCGGCCGTCGGGCCCTTTCGAAGCCGTCGAACACCTCTCCACACCTCGAGTCGCGGGCCGGCGGCATAGGGCAAGCTCGCGGGCTCACATGAAGCGGCCAGGCCGAACGTGCCCCCCCGTGCCCAGGCCCCGGTGACTGTGCGAGGATGCACCGCACTGCCGCCAGGAGGTGACGGACTTGCCAGAGCACGAAACCGCACAAGGCCAGGACGGGCTGGTGCTCTGCGCAGATCGCCAAGCTGACACGCTGGCCATCGGCGACCTGGCAATCTCATATGCCCACGCGATCGACGACCGCGACTGGAAGCGCTTCGAGTCTCTGTTCATGCCCGGCGCGTTCATCGATTACACGGCCTCGGGCGGGATCCAAGGGTCGCTGTCAGAGATCGTGCAGTGGATGCCGGCCGCGATGTCGGTGTTCACGTGGTGCATGCACTCGATATCGACCCACGAGATCCGGTTCACCGGTCCGGGCGAGGCCACTGGCCGAGTGCATCTCTTCAACCGCAACGGGGTCGAGTGGGAGGGCGAGCCCGAGCTGCTCGACGTCGGGGGCCTGTATCTCGATGACTACGTGCTGGCTGGAGACCGCTGGCGCTTCAGCCGTCGGGTCGAGCAGATCCGCTTCGTCGAGGGCGGGAAGTTCGCAGAGCTGCTCAGGCAGCTCGCCGGCGCAAGCTGACACCTGGCGGGACCGGGATGGGTCCCGCGCAACCTGGTCGGAGCTCGTGCGACGGGGGGCCCGGCTGGAGCTGGCGAGACGGCTGGAGCTGGCGAGACGGCCGCCCTGGAACAGGGTTCAAGCTCCCAAGGTCGCCACGAGGACAGCCTTGATCGTGTGCAAGCGGTTCTCTGCCTGGTCAAAGACGATGCTGGCCGGGGACTCGAACACCTCGTCGGTCACTTCGAGCCCGTCTGGCATGGCGGTCCTGGCCATGATGTCGGCACCGACGACGGTGCTGGAGTCATGGAAGGCGGGGAGGCAGTGCATGAACCTGACCTTGGGGTTGCCGGTCGAGTGAAGCAGCGCCCGGTTCACCTGATAGGGCGCGAGCATCTTCACGCGCTCGATCCACACGTCCTTGTCCTCGCCCATCGACACCCACACGTCCGTGTGGATGAAGTCGACGCCCTCGACAGCGGCCGCCGGGTCATCGGTGACGGTGACGCTGGCCCCGGTGCGAGCGGCGATGCCCGAAGCCACCTCGATGACCTCGGTGGGTGGCTGCAAGCCGGTGGGCCCGGCGAGGCGCACGTCGGCACCCATGAGGGCTCCCATGACCAGCAGCGAGCGACCCATGTTGAAGCGGCAGTCACCCACGAAGGCGTACCTGAGCTCGGCGCCGGGCTTCCTCGACGCCTCGCGCATCGTAAGGAAGTCGGCGAGCATCTGCGTCGGGTGCCACTCGTTGGTCAACCCGTTGTACACCGGCACCCCGGCGAAGCGAGCCAGCGTCTCGACGTCGTCCTGGGCGCTTCCCCGGAACTCGATGGCGTCATACATGCGACCGAGCACCCGAGCAGTGTCGGCGATGGATTCCTTGTGGCCGAGCTGCGAGCCGGTCGGATCGAGATAGGTGACGTGGGCCCCCTGGTCGTGCGCGGCTACCTCGAACGCGGCCCTGGTCCGCGTCGAGGTCTTCGCGAACACAAGGGCGATCTCCTTGCCCTTCAGGCGCGGGACCTCGGTGCCCGCGTACTTCGCGGTCTTGAGGCTGGCAGCGAGATCGATCAGGAACGCCAGCTCTGAAGGCTCGAAGTCGATCTCCTTCAAGAAGCTGCGGTTGCGAAGGTTGTACATCGGGTTCTCCCCTGTGTGGCAGTGTCGGCGGGTCGTTGCAGCTCAGAACGCCGGCTCGCGCTCGAGCGGGCAGGTCATGCAGTGCGAGCCACCTCTGCCCCGCCCAAGCTCGAACCCCTCGACGGTGATGACCTCGACGCCCGCCTTGCGCAGAGCGGTGTTGGTGGCGGTGTTGCGGTCATAGGCGATGACGACCCCGGGTTCGAGTGCCACGACGTTGTTGCCGTCGTCCCACTGCTCGCGCTCGGCTTCGAACTGGTCGCCGCCTGTGGGGATCACGCGCATGGCTCCGATGCCGAGAGCGTCGGAGATCGCCTCGACGAGCGAGCCGCTCTTCTCCTCGATGACGAGATCGTCGGTGGTGTCA
>JAHFUU010000303.1 GCA_023264915.1 Microthrixaceae bacterium
CAGTGAGCGTGACCGTGTACTCGCCCTCGAGGGCGGGGTCGATGTCCGAAGGGAAGTTGGTGCCGGTCTGGTCGCGGGTGACCGGCTTGGCCGAGTTGGTGCGGGTGTCCCACACCACCTGGTCTCCCCATTCCTCACGCAGGTCCTCAGGCACGATCTGGGTGGCCTGCTCAGCCGCGATCCCCGCCTTGGTGTCCTTGGGAACGACCTTCGTCCTGACCAAGCTGACGTTGGTGTAGCCGGGGATGATGTCCTTGGCTTGAAGCAGCTTCTTGGTGTCAGCGCGAAGCAGCAGCGGCAGGTCCGTCTGGGTCTTGACGAAGGCGGCGTCATACAGCTTGTCGCGCATGATGACATGCGCGAGACCGAGGGCGAGGGCTCCGTCGGTCGCGGGGCGGATCACAAAGACCTCATCTGCCCGATTGGAGCTTGACTGGTACTCGGGGGCGATCGTGACGACCTTGGCACCGTGCAGCCGTGCCTCCGCGAGCCAGTGGCCCTCAGGCATCTTCGTGGCAATCCAGTTCATGCCCAACAGGTCGAAGTCCATCGATTGCTGCCCGGTAACCATCGGATGTCCGGGCGGGAGGTCGGTGTGCCAGGAGAAGCTGTCCCAAACCCGTCCTCCGAGAGTGTCCTTGTCTTCCTTGCCCCGGATCTTCTTGTCGATCAGGCACAGGCTGTTGGCGAACCTGTAGAAACCGCCGATGCGAAACGGGGCGTTGAACGGCATGCCGCCACGGTGCTTGAGGGTCTGGGTACCTGCGCCGTGCATGGCTTCGACCATGTCGGGGTCATATCCCTGCTCCTCGAGCTTCTTGGCACCCTCTTCACCGGTGTAGGTCTCGGCGATGTTGACATAGACCTTTGCATGGATGGCCGCCGCCTCTTCGTGGGTGACCTTCACGAAGTCTTCCTTGCCGCGCTGGCGGTACTTGTGGTCAACCTCACCGTTGGCATCGCGGGGCATCCCGTCGTCGACCCACTGCTTGAAGCCCTTGCGAACATAGGCGCCCTTGATTCGGCGGTCCGAGTATGTGCGACGAATGTACGCGAGGCCCGAAACGCATGCGCGTGGATCGAAGCGGGCCGCTGACTTGTTGCCGTAGATGTCGGTCGCCTTGTGGTACGCGAACGACGGGTCCGCATACATGACCACACCGTTCTTGACTGAAGCCTTGATCAGGCAGCCATGGGTGTCGTTGGGGCCGCACATGTAGTGGTAGGTCTGGTCGGGCGTGTAGAGATCGCGGTAAACGTGCTCCCAGTTGCGATTGGGATATCCGCCAAGCGGGTTGACATCGTTGGGCACCGGCTCGATCATCGTGAAGTCAGCTAGAGCCTCACGGAAGGGCACCGAACCGAGCGCGACTCCCAGCAGCGCTGATTGACCCCCCCTCCGCAAGAACGCCCGCCTTGACGGGACAGAAGCCGCAGCGTTCTCGCTGCCTTCTCGCTGCTCCATATGGACCTCCGGATCGAGGGAGACACCGATCTCCCATATCTACGCTGACGGCGGTTACTTCGACAGGGCCGAAGGTCCGCAGTTGGCGAGGATGACTTCTATCGCAACTAGAGATTGCCAACTAGAGATTGCTTTGCCTTCGCCTCCGACACCAAACCGGCGAGATCCGAGCTGTCCTGATCCCGACGATCGTCGCTGCCATCGACGTGTTCGTGGGGCTTTGGCCCTGAGGCGGTCCTCAGTCCTCCGGACTTGCCTCGGCCAGGTCCAGGAGCGGCTCAGATGAGCCCACCAGAGGCAGCTCGGCGAAGTTGCCGGCAGGGGGAGGGCTCGGTGCGAGCCACTCCAACGTCGGGCCGCTGCCCCAAGGATCAGCCGCGTCCGACACGGGGCGCTGCATGGAGACCAATTGCACGAGCCCCACGATCACCACGACGACAGCCAGAGCGGCGACACCAGCCATGGAGGCCCCGAAGATCGGCGCGAGCGAGGACGCCAGGTCCGGCGCGTTGTTGGCAAAGCCGAGGATGAGGAAGGGAACAGCGGACAGGAGGGCTGCTATGACCGCCACCAAAGCGAACAGCTTGCCGCTGCCGTCGGGCAGCGAGCGGCCAGTGATCTTGGTGGACCACAGATACAGGCCCCCGATTGCAGCAGTGAGCGCTGCCCCGGCGACCATCAACAGCACACCCCACGTGTAGACCGGCGCCGCCTCGACTGCCGCCAGCTTGAGGGACTTGATCTCCGTAACAGCTGACGGGCTTGTCTGCAACGCGAAGTTGCTGATCACGTACAGCAGTGCACCCACACTGGCGATAGCAAGCAGCACCAACGCACAAAGCCCGGCGAGCAAGGGGCTGGCAAGGCGTGGATGACCGCCACGAATGTTGTACACGTAGGCGCCGATCAGCATGAGGATCGGAACCAGCAAGGCGGCAACCTGCAAGGTGGCCGGCGCGGAGTTGTAGACCCCTTTCACCAGCTGAGGTTGGGCCCAAGCTCCGATGGACAAGAAGCCAAACGCCCCGATCGCACCAAGCACGATCCCGCGCGATCGAATGCGCGCACCGCCTGACAGCGTCGCCATCGCGTCACCCGCAATGCCGAGAGCTGGGATCACAAAGGCAAACACCTGCGGCGGCGTGAACAGCCAGGCCAGTTGCCCCCACTGCGAGTCGATCCTACCGAAGGAATCGATATCACCGTAACGGACGTCCACGAAGATCAGCACCAAGTTGCCGAGCCACACCGTCAGCGTCACAACCCACACGCTCGTGGCAACCACAAACGCCCACGAGAACAAGGGGACCTCATCCATGGCCATGTTGGGTGTCCGCATCGTGAGAATCGTGACAGCGACACAGAGCGACCCGAGAAGCAGCGAGACGACCATGGCGCCAAGGCAGAACAGCGCGAGCATCTGACCGTTCTGGTTGCCTCCCGCCACACCGCCGTTGCTGAAGTAGCAGATGCACAGCATGCTCGTCGTGACCAACCAGAGCCAGAACGCCCCCGAAGCGGCCCGAGGGAAGGCGACGGTCCGCGAGCCAACCTGCAGCGGCGCGACCACCGTCGCCAGGCCTACGAAGAGTGGGACGACGAATCCGAAGATCACGAGGAACCGGCCGAGGGTGAACAACTGGAAGGAAGAGTCAGCCAAGCTGTTGGCCCAATCGGAGCTTGCGCCACTTGCCTGGAAGGCCGCTGTTGCACCCAGCCCCAAGACGCCGAAGATGAGTGAGAATCCGATGTAGAGACGGCCAGTCGTCTTGTGGTCGCCGCCAGCGATCAGTTGGGTGAGCCGGTCGGCCGGGACTCGCTCCGATGCATCGACCTCGGCGGGACGAAGCGCTGAGTCGGCTTGCGCCTCGATACCCGGGGCTTCGACGGTCGTCGCCATTTTCTCCTCCTACACAGAGCTCTTCTATGGCGCCAGTTGGCGTAGTGAACGAGATCTGGACAGTTCGTTGGTAGCTAGACGTAGCACACCACGCCCCCCGATAGCACAACGAGGCCCTGCCAGGCCCGGCGCGGTTCCACCGTCTCGGGGGAGCTCACTCATCCAAGATTTCAGTTGGCTTCCGTACCCGGCAACGCGAAGGGGCGCACGTTTGGACACCCCTTCAGACCTGGCGGGCTCCGCCCCGACCCGACGAGTCATGTGACCGGGATCGGATCGTCGGCCACGCATGGCCTTCGGCCGTGCTCCCCCATCACCGTTGCCACGCCCCTGCCGGGGACCAAGCGTGTTCTTCGGTGGCAGACCTCGATCAGAAGTCCATGTCGCCACCAGGCATCGCTGGAGCGGCCTCTTCGGGCTTGTCGGCGATGACTGCCTCGGTTGTCAGGAACAGCGCCGCGATCGAAGCCGCGTTCTGGAGCGCGGACCGGGTGACTTTGGCGGCGTCGATGATCCCCGCCTTCACAAGGTCCTCGTACTCACCTGTCGCAGCGTTGAGCCCTTCAGACGAGCTGTCAAGGTTGCGGACACGCTCGACGACCACGCCGCCTTCGAGACCGGCGTTGCGGGCAATCTGCTTCAGGGGCTCTTCCAGCGAGTGGGCGACGATGCGCGCTCCAGTTGCCTCGTCGACCGGGAGGTCCTTGGCCACGTCGAGCACCTTTGACTGGGCCCGAAGCAACGTGACGCCGCCGCCCGCGACCACACCCTCTTCGATCGCCGCCTTGGTCGTGGAGACTGCATCCTCGATGCGGTGCTTCTTCTCCTTGAGCTCGACCTCGGTCGCAGCACCTACCTTGAGGATCGCCACACCGCCCGACAACTTGGCCAAGCGCTCCTGCAGCTTCTCGCGGTCATAGTCGCTGTCGGTGTTGTCGATCTCAGCTTTGATCTGGTTGATACGGCCCTGGATGTCGTCATTGGAGCCGGCCCCTTCGACGATGGTGGTCTCGTCCTTGGTAACCACGACCTTGCGGGCCTGCCCGAGCAGGTCGAGCGTGGTGTTCTCGATCTTCAGACCAACCTCTTCGGTGATGACTTGGCCGCCTGTGAGGATGGCCATGTCTTGAAGCATCGC
>JAHFUU010000304.1:0-708 GCA_023264915.1 Microthrixaceae bacterium
GCACGGGCAAGGGCGCCGACAAGGGACACCCGCACACCATCTCGGCCACGGGCTTCACCGATCGGCTGATCCTGGCCATCTTCGAGAACCACCAGCTCGCTGACGGGACGATAGTGCTGCCCGAGGTGCTCGAGCCCTGGGTGCCCAGGCTTCACCTCGTGCCGCGCACCTGACGCCGGCGGTTGCCACGGGTCAGCCAGGTGGTGGACCCAGGCACGACGCGAAGTACCCCTCGAGTGCCTCGCGCGCCGCCCGGATCGGGGGTGCTTCCATCGGTGCAACGGCGGCAGCAACACGACGCGCCGATGCCGCCTCAGCAGTACCGGCGGCGTCGCGGATCGCCGAGACGAGAGCGTCGACAGCCACGCTGAAGGCGTTGGCGATGACCCCCATGGGGCCGCTCAGCTCTGGGGGAACCGCCGCGGTCAGCCACGAGATCACGTACCTTGCCTGCTCCAGGCGCTCCGGGTGAGAGGAGGCAGCGACAAGCCAGGCGTCGCTGGCAAGGATCGTGAAGTAGCTGACCGCCTGGTCCGCGCACGGCTGGCTCGCGGCATCCGCCCCGGTTCGTGTCGCCGGAGGCCGAGACTCAGGCACCTTCCCGAGAACCCGACGGGACGCACCCGGGGACATCCCGGAGTCGCCGGAGGCGTGCTCGCGGGCGACGGGTCCGTCAGGTCTCGCTGGTTGCATCCCGTCGGGGCTGGT
>JAHFUU010000304.1:718-4503 GCA_023264915.1 Microthrixaceae bacterium
GAGCATCCCCGGCATTGCACGTAGGGCCGCACGGGTCCTGGTGCGGGTCCTGGTGCGGGTGCGGGTGCGGGTGCGGGTGCCGGTGCCGGTGCGGGCGCGTCGGAAAGGTCCAGGTTCCATTCGGGCTCCGTTCTGTCGAGCCCGTCACGCGCCGGCCACGCTACCGGCCCCGCTGCGCTCAGTCGAGGCCCCGCTCGACTCGTGCAGCCGAGCGGCGCTGCACCAGCAGAGCGTTGACGGCCTTGCCGTCAGCTTGGCCCCTGGAGGCCTTCATGATCTTGCCCGTGAAGAACCCGTTGAGCTTCTTGATCCGCTTGTCGTCTTCGGGCGCCCGGACGAGCTCATCCCACTCGGCTTGCTCTGAACCGATCACCTCGTCGACGGTCGCTTCGAGCGCGCTCGTGGCCATCGCCTCGAACCCTCTCGCCGCGGCTATCTCAGCTGGTGCGGTGCCGGTCGCTACCATCTCGGCCAGGACGACCTTTGCCTGGGTGGCGGTCAGCTTGCCTTCGAGCTCGAGCTTGACCAGATCGGCCAGCTTCTCTGGCTCGAGAGCGTCGGCCCCTTCAACCGCCAGGTTGTGCTCGATGTGGGTCAGCACGCGCGCTGGATCACCACCCGCTTGGATCGCGGCGAGGCCGAGCGCGTCGAGGTCACGATCCACGGCGATCACGACACCCGCATGCGTGTCAGCCATCCCGGCAGCTGCGCCGAGCGCGGACCGGCGCTTCGCAGGCAGCGTGGGCAACGCCTCGTCGATGTCCTTCACCCATTCGGCACTCGGCGCGAGCGGCACCAGATCGGGTTCTTGGAAGTACCGGTAGTCCTCGGCCTCCTCCTTGGAGCGACCCGGCCGGGTGCACCCACCCTCTTCATCCCAGTGCCGCGTCTGCTGGGTGACGCGGTCGCCCGCCTCGATCAGCTCGATCTGCCTTCGGGCCTCGTGGTCGATGGCCCGGCCGAGCGATCGCAACGAGTTCAGGTTCTTTATCTCGCAGCGGGTTCCGAGCCCCGCGCCCGGCCGACGCACCGATACGTTGGCGTCGACGCGGAGGGAACCCTCCTCCATCTTGGCGTCGCTGGCGCCGGTGGCGAGCAGGATCTTGCGGAGCTCGGACACGAAAGCCTTGGCCTGGTCACCGGTGGCGATGTCGGGCCTGCCGACGATCTCGACGAGCGGCACGCCGGCTCGGTTGTAGTCGATCAGGGAGTAGTCAGAGCCGTGGATGCGGCCAGTGTCTCCGGCGTGGGTGTTCTTGCCTGTGTCCTCTTCTATGTGCGCCCTCTCGATGCCGACGCGTGACCCGTCGGGGAGCCCGAGCCAACCGTCGACGTTGGTCGGCTGGTCGTACTGGGAGATCTGGTAGTCCTTGGGCATGTCGGGATAGAAGTAGTTCTTCCGGGCGAACACCCCGGGGCGGACCGTGCAACCCAGCGCGCGGCCGATGCGCAACGCAAGCTCGACTGCCGCCTTGTTGAGCACCGGCAACGAGCCGGGCAAGCCAAGGCACACGGGGCACACGTTCGTGTTGGGCTCGTCGCCGAAACGGTTCGGGCACGCGCAGAAGAGCTTGGTGGCCGTGGCGAGCTCGCAGTGGACCTCGAGCCCGATCACGAGCTCCCAAGCGTCACCCGTGGACCCCGAGACGACCAGCCCGGTGCCATCACCTCCGCTTCGGCTCACGGCGCAGCATCCTCGATCACGGCCGCCGCTCGGAACATGACGGTCTCGCCCAGGGCTGGCGCGAGAACCTGCACGCCCACGGGGAGCCCGTCTGATCCGGTACCGAAGGGAACCGAGATGGCGGGCTGGCCCGACAGGTTGGACGGGATCGTGCACACGTCGTTCATGTACATCAGCAGTGGGTCGTCGACCTTGTCACCAAGGGCGAAGGCCGTGGTTGGCGATGTCGGAGACAGCAGGAGGTCATGGCTGTCATATGCCGCCGCGAAGTCCGCGATGATGAGCGTCCGCACCTTCAACGCCTTGCCGTAGTACGCGTCGTAGTACCCAGCTGACAGGGCGTAGGTGCCCAACATGATGCGCCGTTTCACCTCGTCACCGAACCCAGCGGTACGGGTGGCTTCCATCATCTCACCGGTCGTCGCGCCATCGGCTCGGAGGCCGTAGCGCACGCCGTCATAGCGCGCTAGGTTGCTCGAGGCCTCAGCGGGTGCGATCAGGTAGTAGGCGCTCAGCCCGTAGGTCACCGCCGGCACCGACGCCTCGTCGACGCTGGCACCTGCCCTCTCGAGGGCGTCGGCCGCTTCGCCGACCCGGGCACGTACGTCAGGGGCGATGCCATCGCCCATCAACTCGGTGACCACGCCGATCCGCAAGCCCTCGACCCCGGCATCGAGGTGGCTCGCTAGGTCGAGGGCATCCTGCGGGATCGACGTCGAGTCGGCTGGGTCATGGCCGGAGATCACATCGAGGACCGCCGCAGCGTCGGCGACCGTGCGCGCGAAGGGCCCGATCTGGTCGAGGCTCGACGCGAACGCAACGAGCCCGTAGCGCGATACCGCCCCATACGTGGGCTTTGCTCCGACTACGCCACACAGTGCAGCTGGCTGGCGGATCGACCCACCCGTGTCAGAGCCCAGAGCGATCGGAACGAAGCCGGCGGCGACCGCAGCGGCACTCCCCCCACTCGAACCGCCTGGAACCCGCGTCGGATCTGCGGGGTTGCGGGTTGGGCCGAACGCGGAGTTCTCGGTGGATGATCCCATCGCGAACTCATCGAGGTTGGTCTTGCCGACGACGACGGCACCGGCCTCGGCGAGCCTGGTGACGACGGTCGCGTCATAGGGCGGGTGCCAACCCTCGAGGATGCGCGACGAGCACGTGGTCGGGATGCCACGCGTGCACATGTTGTCCTTGAGGGCGACAGGCACGCCCGCCAGCGGTCCCGGGTCGTTCCCAGCGGAGACCGCGTCGTCGATCTGGGATGCCCTGGCGCGAGCCTGCTCTGTGACGACCAGGTTGAACGCGTGCACCTCGCCTTCGCGCTCTTCGATGGATGCGAGATGCGCCTCGAGGACCTCGGTTGCTGAAAGGTCGCCTGCTCGCACGGCGGCCGCCAGCGACACCGCGGTACCGGCAGCGCCCGGTGCCATGGAGCTCATGGCTCCTCGCCGAGGATCGGTGGGACGCGGAACTGGCAGGACTCGGCGTCGGGCGCCTCGGCCAGCACCTCGTCACGGTCGAGGGTCCGGCCCACCACGTCGGCCCGCAAGACGTTCTTCAGTGGAAGGGGGTGCGCTGTCGGAGCCACGTCATCGATGTCGAGTGCAGCTATGTCCTCGGCGTGGCCGAGCACGTTCGCGAGCTGCGCGGTGAAGGTGTCGAGCTCGGCTCCGTCAAGGCGCAGGCGGGCGAGCTTGGCCACGTGGGCCACGTCGTCTCGGGTGATGCGCTCAGCCATAGGTCCGCTGATGCTACAGGCGGCGGTCACGGACCCTGGAAAGGTCACGGTCCCCGGCACTGCCCAGAGCCATTTGGCGGGCACCTCTATGGTGTGCCGATGCGGTGAGGTGTGAAATCCGGCTCACTTGACCGTTCGGTCAAGCAGTGTCCCTGCGGAGGTACTAAGGTGCCGCCGCGGCATTGGCCCCTGACACGGGGAGCGCAGCAGCACACAGAGCAAGGCCCTGAGGGGGGCCCGTTTCACAAGGAGAGACCGTGGCCGAAAAGTATGAGTTCCTGACCGACGAATGGATCGCCGCAGCGAAGAAGATCCAGGAAGAGTCGCCCAAGCCCGAGAGCGGCCCGCCGACACCGATGA
>JAHFUU010000305.1 GCA_023264915.1 Microthrixaceae bacterium
CAGTGACGACGACCAGATCCTGATGCAGCTCGGCCTTGGCGGTGAAGATCTCGGCCAGGCGCCGCCTCAGGGCGCGAGCGGTCGCGTTGTCCTCATAGCCCCCGAGCGCGGGCGGCTTGGGGCCGAACACGGCAAGACCGTGGCCCTCGATGACCTTGTTGCCAACGGCCGCGACACCCGTCGGTCGCTTCCGCTTACCTCCGGCTGGGCGGGGGTCCAAAGAGGCCGGGCGGTCGCCGCGCCGGCTGCGTTGGGTCTCGGCAGCCTCGACAGCGAGCCGATCGACCAGCTCGTTGACCGGATCACCCGAGTGGCCCTTGACCCACGTGAAGGTGACGTTGCCCCTCGCCTCGACCAGGTCGACGAGCGGCTCCCACAGGTCGCGGTTGGCTACCGGCTTGCGCTGGGAGTTGGTCCATCCCTTGCGCCGCCACCCCTCGAACCACCGGTCACGGAAGCAGTTCACGACATAGGTCGAGTCACTGACGACCTTGATCGGCAGGCCAGCCAAGCTCCCGCCGTTGGTGCGCACGGCCTCGTACGCGGCGAGCACCTCCATCCGCTGGTTGGTCGTGCGTCGCTCTGCTCCGCTGGCGAAGGCGCCGTCAGGTACAGCCCACGCCCACCCGCCGGGTCCTGGATTGCCCAGGCAAGCCCCGTCTGTGTACACAACGATGGTGTCGCCTTCGGGCATCGGTGCATGTTCTCACGGGCCGGTCTCATGCGCCCGAATCGGCAATACCGTTGTGGGATGCAGCTCCCCGTCCCGACCTGGACCGAACCGGCCTCCGCTCCGATCGAGCCCGTCGACGCCCTGCGGCGGATCGTCTACCTGATGGACCGGAAGCTCGCGCCGGGCCGCAAGGTCCAGGCGTTCCACAAGGCGGCTCAGATCGTGTCGGATCTTGCGCCGGCCGAGCTGGACCAGCTGGTCGCCACCGGCAGGGTGCAGGACCTCTCGGGCATCGGCCCGACAACGGGAGGAGTGATCCTCCAGGCCGCGAGCGGCAAGATCCCTGACTACCTCGCCGCTCTCGAAGCTGACGCTCAGCTCCCTCTCGGTGAGGCTGGCCGCGCCTACCTCCAGGCCCTCAAGGGTGACTGCCACGTGCACTCGAACTGGTCAGACGGCGGTGCCCCCATCGAGGACATGGCAGTCACGGCCCGAGCTCTGGGCCACGAGTACATGGCGCTGACCGATCACTCCCCGCGCCTGACCGTGGCTCACGGCCTCGATCGCGACCGCCTGGCCGACCAGCTCA
Organism: Microthrixaceae bacterium; assembly: GCA_023264915.1. GTDB lineage: Bacteria > Actinomycetota > Acidimicrobiia > Acidimicrobiales > Acidimicrobilacustridaceae > JACPNV01. Next base: position 1,263 of record JAHFUU010000305.1, read on the forward strand.
CCGTCATCGAATCGCTCAACGACCAGCTCGCACCGTTCCGGGTCCTGACCGGGATGGAGGTGGACATCCTCGAGGACGGCAGCCTCGACATGGACGAGGACATGCTGGCCAGGCTCGACGTCGTGGTGGCGAGCGTTCACTCCAAGCTCCGCATGGACAGGGACACCATGACCAGACGGATGTCGGTCGCGGTCGCCAGCCCTTACGTGGACATCCTCGGGCACTGCACCGGAAGGCAGGTGTCGTTGGTCCAGCGCGCCCGACCTGATTCCCCGGCCCCCTCCTCGGTCGACCATGACCCCGAGCATCCTCCCGTCCGGCAGGAGTCCTCCTTCGACGCTGAGATCGTTTTCGCCGCGTGCGCGCGCTTCGACACGGCAGTCGAGATCAACTGCAGGCCCGAGAGGCAGGACCCGCCTGATGACCTGATGGACCTCGCGGTCCAATGGGGGTGTGCCGTCGCCATCGACACGGACGCTCACGCGACCGGGCAGCTCGACTGGCAGCGCTACGGGTGTGACAAGGCAGCCCGTCACCAGATCGACACCGGGCTCATCATCAACACCTGGCCGGTAGAGCGCCTGGCCTCTTGGTCGCGGTGACGCGACCTGTGACCCCGCGGTGGCCCGCCTCCCCTGGATGCCGTCGATTGCCCCCGCGCCTACCGCGATCGCTAGCTTGGTCCCCCTATGTCGAAGAAGACCAAGAAGCGAAAGATCAACGCCCGGCGCAAGAAGGCCAACCACGGGCGCAAGCCCAACGCCGGCCGCGGTTGACACCCGGCACCGCTTCGCCTGCTGGGCAGAGCGTGCCCGGCCTGCCGCCGGCCACCCAGAGCACCAGCAAGTCCTTGCCAGCTCCAGCCCTCCCACCAGTTCCGCCCTGCCCTGGTTGCATGGCGTGAGCACGCCCTGAGCCGCAGATGGCGATGCCCGGCACAGGTCCCGAGGCCCCGCTGCCCCCGCCCGCGCGGCGCGTCGACGAGTTCGATCTGGTGCACGGCGTGGAGGTGCACGATCCCTATCGCTGGCTCGAGGACTCGACACGGCCCGAGACCACAGCGTGGATCGAAGCCCAGAACCAACGTACCCGCGAGCTGCTCGATGCCGTGCCGGCCAGACCCGGGCTGCACGCGCGACTCATGTCACTGTTGCGGGTGGGTTCCTCGACCGGCTGTGCTGTCGAGGGCGACCTGGTCTTCTCACTGGATCGCTGGGGCCACCACGACCAGGCGGTGCTGGTCGTCCGGTCAGCCACCGATTCCACCACCGCTGCACGCACGCTGGTCGATCCTCACAAGATCACCGGCGATCCCACCACCGCGATCGACTGGTACAGCCCTTCGCCCGGCGGTCGGCTCGTCGCCTACGGGCTGTCCCGCGGCGGTGACGAGCAGAGCACGCTGCACATCGTCGAGGTCTCCTCCGGGCGTGTCCTTCGAGAGAAGATCCCGAACACCCGCGCCGCGTCTGTCGCCTGGCTGCCTGACAGCTCTGGATTCGCCTACACCCGCTATCCCGACCCGGCCATGGTGGCCGAGGAGGACCGAGGGTACTGGCGCAAGGTCTTCTGGCATCGCGTCGGCCAGAACTGGCGCTATGACGAGCTGATCTGGAGTGAGCTGCCCGACAAGACCGCCTGGTCGAACGTCTCGCTCTCCAGGGACGGTCGCTGGCTGCTGGTGCACACCTCCCTGGGGTGGAGCAGGGTCGACGTCCACCTGATCGACCGCGTGAGCGGGGCGCACACGGTGCTCATCGAAGGCATCGAGGCGGTGTCCCAGTTGATGGTCGTCGATGATCAGGTCACAGGCGTCACGACTCTCGATGCACCGAAGGGGCGAGTGATCACCGCTCCGCTCGGTTCGGCATGGCACGAGCGCTGGCAGACCATCATCCCCGAGTCCGAGAGCGTGATCGAGGCTGCGACGGTCACATCCGGGTCCCTCCTGGTGCTCAGCTCGAAGCGTGCGGTCTCATGGCTCGACCGCTACGACCTCGACGGGGCCAACGCCGAGCCCGTCCCCTTGCCCGAGTCCGGGTCGCTCACGGCGCTGTCTGGCAACCGCGACGCCGACCAGGCGTTCTTCTCCTTCACCGGGTTCGCCCGGCCGCCCGCGCTGTTCCGCTGGCAGCACGGCGAGGTTGAGGACTGGAGCAGGCTGGGCGACATCGATCCCGAAAGCCGTGAGCCCACAGGTCGCTACGTCGTCGAGCAGGTTCAGTATCTGGCCACTGACGACACGCCCATCTCGATGTTCTTGATCCGGGCAAGCACGACAGACCCCGACCAGCCGACCCACTGCGTCCTGACCGGCTACGGCGGCTTCTCCATCACGATGGGCCCCGCGTACAGCGCAGCGATCGTGGCGCTGTGCGACGACGGGGGCCTCTATGCGGTTGCCAACATCCGGGGTGGGGCCGAAGAGGGCGAGACATGGCATCAGGCCGGCATGCGCGAGCACAAGCAGCGGAGCTTCGACGATTTCATGGCGGCAGCAGACTGGCTCGTCGAGAACGGTCACACGACCCGTGACCAACTCGCGCTGCGCGGCGGGAGCAACGGGGGATTGCTCGTGGGTGCGGCCATCACCCAGCGCCCCGACATCTGCCGCGCCGCGCAGATCGCGGTGCCGCTGCTGGACATGGTTCGCTATCACCACTTCCTGATAGCCCGGCTCTGGATCCCCGAGTACGGCGACCCGGACAACCCGGAGCAGTTCCGGTGGCTGTACGCCTACTCGCCATACCATCGAGTCGTCGACGGGGTGTGCTACCCCGCTGTGCTGCTGACCACAGCCGAGGGTGATTCGCGGGTCGACCCGATGCATGCCAGGAAGATGGCTGCCCTCCTGCAATCGGCGACGTCCTGCGGTACCGAGAGACCGGTGCTGTTGCGAGACGAGATGCTCGCCGGCCACGGGCAGGGCAAGCCGGTGAGCCAGCAGGCAGATGAGCTCGCTGACGTGCTCGCGTTCATCTACTGGCAGCTGGGCGTCTCTCCGCGCGACCACCCCGGTGCCGCGACCTGAGGCGCGCCGCTGGTGCTTCGGTCACCCTGCCGGTCGCGTGAGCCCTTTCGACCGCGATCGCCACTGGCGCCCTGACGCCTGGTCGTCAACCTGCCGTCAGCACCCGTTGCAGCCTCAGCGAACGATGAACGGGGCAGCGACGAACCCGAGCGCGACTTCGGGCTGGACGGTTGCCCCGTTAGCGTTGTCGTACCGGCAGC
>JAHFUU010000306.1 GCA_023264915.1 Microthrixaceae bacterium
TCCGCGGCGAGGGCATGTCCCCTGGACGGCACCGGGACGCCAGTGCGACCGCCGTGACAGCCGCGAGGGTTAGCGCACCCGCAAGCACCCAGACCACATAGGAAGCCCCGATGTCGTCGTTGTGCTCGAGGGGAGTGGCGAGCATCGTCACGGCACAAGCCGATCCGAGCCCGCCTGCCACGAGCAGGGCAGGTCGACTGATGTGGCGGCCGGCGAGGGCATCAACTGCCATCGCGGCGAGGATGGCGAGGGCGACCGAGGTGATCAGGATCCATCGACCGGGCACGCGGGCCTGGTTGAAGCCGGGAAGGTTCTCGAAGAGCAATCGGAAGAGCCTCCCGCCGGGGTCACAAACGCGCTCGTTGCGCTCGTTGAGGTGACACTCGCTTCCGACCGACAGGAGGATCCCAGCGACAGCTGCAACCGAGAGACCGGCCACGGTGAACCGCGAGCCCCGGCGAGTGATCCCGACGCCCACCCCGACCAGTGCCAGGATGCAGACCGTGATCCCGACGAAGCCGGCCGCCTCGAACGCGCCGCTCGAGCTGGCCGGCATGTCAGACCAGGCCTGGCCGACGAGCGCGCTGGGTATGAAGTTGGGTGTCAGGATCAGCCCCGGGTTGCTGGCAGCAAGAAGAGGCCTCCCTGTGGAGTTGACCGACGCGGAGAGCTGTGCCGCCATGGGCAGCAGCTGGGGAGCAGCGAGACAGGTGCCGAGCGCCACGCCGATCCCTACCGTGGCGAAGCGGAGGGCGAGGCCAGCCAGCCCACCGCCTGGTTCCACCGCGATGGCCGTGACAGGGGCGAGCCGGCCCGGCTCGGGGTGTGAGTCCGGATCGGAGTCAGAACCTGGACGGGTCTTCGTGTGGTCCACGATGCGGGTCAGAGCCCAGATGGCTGCCAGCGGAAGGCAGACGTAGACCTGGTTCGGGTGGCCGGCCACGAGCATCAGCGCGGTCGGGACAGCTACCGCAGCCGCAGCCCTCGGTGCGAACCGAGGCTGCTGCGCTGCCCAGTCGATCCCGGCGAGCAGCCACGGCAACCAGGTGACGACCGACATCTGCTCGAACTGCGTGCTGCGAGCCATGACGAGGCCGCCACCGACCACTGCCGCGGTACCGACGAAGCCGGCTGGGGGCTTCAGCTGGAGCCGCCGGCTCAACAAGAACAAGGTCCCGGCGGCCATCAACAAGATGTTGGCCGCGGTGATCAGCTCGAGAGCGCGCCCCACCTCCAGTGGCAGGAACACCAGCTTGACGGGATTGAACGGTGCGGTCTGCGCGTTCGCCAGGTGAGGTACGCCGTTGAAGATCCCGTCGTTCCAGGTCGGGATGTGACCGGCGCGCAGCTCACCGAAGGTGAAGGACAGGTGAGGCCCCCCGTAGGTGACCGTGTCATAGGTCGTCACGTACTGAGTGAGGCTGAGGAAGGGCCACGCAACATAGACCGAGAAGAGGGCGGTGACTGCGGCTTCGATCGCTCTCGCCCGGAGCCACCACCTCTGGCCCCTTCGCTCGTCAGCGGGCGTCGGGGCGGCAGGCATTGGGCAAATGTAGGAGAGCGCGCCCCCGTTCGGTGACACCCCCGGCGGGGCCCGGCGGGACATCGCCCTGCCCGACGAGTCGTGCGGCTGCCTGGGGATGGCCGAGATGGTCGACCCCCCGTCATCTTCGAGGCCCGCAGCCGGTCCGTTCAGCTTGGGCCCTGCGGGTCACCCGCCACTTCGACATCACAGCGTGGAGGTGAGGTTGCGCCAGCGCAGCATCGGTGGCATCCTGTGTCGCGATGCTTCGTCCGACGACCCTCGTAGTAGTACTCACCTAGCGCACACCACCATCTCGTGTGCGCCAACGACCTCCCAGCCGGGGGGTCGATTTGGTTTTCCGGACCGATCTCGCCGGGGGACCGCCACAGATCCACACAGCAAGCAAACCGAAAAGAACCGACCAGGAAGCCAGCCATGAACATGAAACCCGGCACCAGGACAAACGGAGGGCAAGCCCTCATCGAGTCGCTCGAGCGCGAAGGCGTCGACGTGATGTTCGGCATTCCCGGCGGTGCCATCCTGCCGGTCTATGACCCGATCATCGATTCGCCCATCCGCCACATCCTCGTTCGCCACGAGCAAGGAGCGGGGCACATGGCCGAGGGCTACGCGCATGCGACCGGTCGGCCAGGTGTCGCGATGGTCACCAGTGGCCCCGCTGCCACCAACATCGTCACCCCTCTCTGCAATGCCTACATGGACTCCACGCCGCTCGTCGTGATCACCGGCCAGGTTCCCTACGCGGCCATCGGAACCGACGCTTTCCAGGAGTGCGACACGACCGGCATCACGATGCCGGTCACCAAGCACAACTTCTTGATCTCTGATGCCGCCGACATCCCGCGGGTGATCCGCGAGGCGTTCCACATCGCTACGACTGGCCGTCCCGGGCCGGTGCTGGTCGATGTGCCCAAAGACATCGTCGACCCCAAGAATCCTCGGAGCGCGATGGACTGGTACTGGCCCGAGGCTGTCGACCTTCCCGGCTACAGGCCCCGGACCCACGGTGACCCAGGCCTGATCCGCGACGCTGCCGAGCTCATCATCTCGAGCCGGCGACCGGTGATCTACGCGGGTGGCGGCATCCTCAACGCGCGGGCGGCCGAAGTGCTGCGCGAGCTCGCCGAGCTCACCGGCATCCACGTCGTCACCACGCTCATGGCGCGTGGTGCGTTCGACGACACCCATCCTCTGGCTCTGGGCATGCCTGGCATGCACGGCAACTACACCGCTGTGACCACGATCCAGAGGTCTGACCTGTTGATCGCCGTCGGCAGCCGCTTCGATGACCGGGTCACAGGGAAGATCCCCAGCTTCGCCCCGGACGCCAAGGTCATCCATGTCGACATCGACCCCGCAGAGCTCGGCAAGGTCCGCAGGCCTGACGTCGGCATCGCGGGTGATTGCCGGTTGGTCATCGAGCAGATCGTCACGGCCCTGCGCGAGCTCGGCGCACCCGGCTCACAGCCTGACCGTTCCGAGTGGGATGCCCAGATCAGTGCGTGGCAGCAGCAGTACCCGCTGGCATATGCCCAATCAGAGCCTGGCGAGCTGCTGAAGCCCCAGTTCGTGCTCGAACAGCTCCGTGACAACACCCCAGACGACACGATCCTGGTCAGCGGGGTCGGTCAGCATCAGATGTGGGCCAGCCAGTACTGGCGTTTCAAGTACCCCTACACCTGGGTCAACAGCGGCGGTCTCGGCACGATGGGCTTCTCGGTGCCCGCCGCCGTCGGTGCCAAGGTCGGTCGCCCCGACCGGATGGTGTGGGCCGTCGACGGCGACGGTTGCTTCCAGATGACCGCACAGGAGCTCGTCACGGCCGCGAGTGAACGCATCCCCGTCAAGGTCGCGATCTTGAACAACGCGTACCTGGGGATGGTGCGCCAGTGGCAGGAGATGTTCTACGAGGAGCGCTACTCGGAGGTGTACCTGTCACCGGACCTGCCTGACTACAAGATGTGGGCCGAAGCAATGGGATGTGTCGCCTTCCGCGTCGAGACGCCCGAAGAGGTGCTGCCCGCGATCGAGAAGGCAAACAGCATCGACGATCGGCCCGTGGTCATCGACTTCCGGACCGACTCACGCGAGAAGGTGTACCCGATGGTGCCGGCAGGTCACTCCAATGACGACATCGTGATCGATCCCGCACATGGCGAAGGGGGCCGTTGAGATGGCAGCACCAGAGAACCACCACATCCTGTCCGTGCTCGTGGAGAACCGAGCCGGGGTCCTGACCCGGGTCGCAGGGCTCTTCGCCCGCCGGGGCTTCAACATCCACTCACTCGCGGTGGCTCCCACTGACGACGAGCGTTTCTCGCGCATCACCATGGTCGTCAACACCGAGTCTGTGCCGATAGAGCAGATGGTCAACCAGCTCGACAAGCTCGTCAACGTGATCGAGATAGGCGAGCTGGCACCGGGTGAGGCCGTCTCGCGCGAGCTGCTGCTGGTTACGGTGCAGGCCAACCCCGACATCCGCGGGCAGGTCATCGAGCTGGTCGGGGTGTTCGAGGGACGGATCGTCAATGTCGGTCACGACTCGATCATGGTCTCGTTGGAAGGTGCACCCGCGAAGCTTGATGACTTCGAGAACCTCCTGAGGCCCTATGGCATCGTGGCGATCCAGCGCACCGGCTGCGTGGCGCTCCAGCGGATACCGAGCGAGGTCGAAGCCGTCCCCACACCCATCCGCGCGGTGTCCTGACTCTGGGGCCCCCCAGAGCCCTGAGGGGACTCGGGGCGGGACCGACGAGTCGCGTGGCCGGCCGGGGATGGTCGATCCCCCATCTCCTCGCCGGTCGCCGGGATCAGGGGATGCAGGCGGGCATGCCGGGGACCGCGTAGACGTACACGACCAGGTCGCGCTGCCCGCTCCCGTTCACACCGCCCGAGCTCGTCGTCACACCGCTGTAGGTGAAGGGCTCGCG
>JAHFUU010000307.1 GCA_023264915.1 Microthrixaceae bacterium
ACGCGAACTTGTAGTAGATCTTGGCGGCGTCGGCGACCTGTCCCGAGATGATCAGGGGCGTTCGAGCCTCGTCGATGAGGATCGAGTCGATCTCATCCACGACGGCGAAGTGGTGACCACGCTGCACCTGACGGTCGCGCCTCATGGCCATGTTGTCGCGCAGGTAGTCGAACCCGAACTCGTTGTTGGTGCCGTAGGTGATGTCAGCGGCGTACTGGGCCTTCTTGTGCTCGAAGTTCCATTGCTCGGGCCTGACCAATCCCACCTCGAGCCCGAGCCACTTGTAGATCTGGCCCATCCACTCGGCGTGGAAGCTCGCGAGGTAGTCATTGACCGTGACGAGATGAGCGCCATTGCCGGCGAGAGCGTTGAGGTACAGGGGAAGGGTCGACACGAGCGTCTTGCCCTCACCGGTCTTCATCTCGGCCACCCAACCGAAGTGCAGCGCCGCGCCGCCCATCAGCTGCACGTCGAACTGGCGCTGGCCGATGGTTCGCACGCTGGCTTCGCGGGTCACGGCGAAAGCTTCGATCAGCAGGTCATCGACGTCCTCGCCCCGCTCTATCCGCTGTTTGAACTCGCCCGTCCTGGCCTTGAGCTCAGCATCGGAGAGCTTGTGGATCTCGGGCTCAAGTGCATTCACGTCAGGCACCAGCCCTGCCAGCGCCCTCACCTTCTTGCCCTCACCGGTGCGGAGGAGCTTGCCGAACATTCCCATGGTGCAGCCATGTTAGTGGCCGTGCCCTCCGATCACGGTCAGCTGCCGGGCGCGGGAGATTCGAGCCAGCCAGATTCAGGTGACCTCAGAAGCCGTAGACCTTGTCGGCCACCGTGTAGAGGACAGCTTCACTTCGCGCATGCCTGTGGACCTTGGCTACGGCCGACCGGGCCAGGTTGTGCACGCTCGCCACTGGTACGGCCATCTGCGCCGCAGTGTCATCTGGCGATGCAGCGTCACGGATCTGCTCCAGCGCGTGCCTCTCGCGGCCTGACAGCGCGGGTGGTCGGAGGTGGGCTCGGTCGCCGGCCTCGGGACGAGCTATCTGGTCAAGATCCACCAGCAGCTGACCGGCAACCGCGGGTGGCAGGATGACCTGGCCGGAGAAGACCTGGCGCGCGATCAACGCTGCGCGGGACACAGCATCGTCGCGGCTCACGACACCCACCGCTCCGGCACGCACCGCCCGAATCGCATCCTGGACGCCCTCGTTGCCGATGACGATCACCACCCGGCAGGTCGGGACCACCTCACAGATGCCGGCGGTGACCCTGACTCCCCCGATCGGTGCGATCTGCGAGCTCGAGAAGACCACGTCAGGCAGCAGATCACGCGCCGTCTCGATCGCGTTCTCGCCGTTGTCGCACTCTGCCGCCACCTCGATGTCAGCCTCGATCTCGAGGCCGACGACCATGCGGCGGCGGAACAGGGCCGAATCATCGCAGACGACGACCCTGATCGTGTCGTCGTTCCACTTGTCTGTCGGAGTGAAGGCGGCGATCGCTGAAAGCTACACCTTGGCGTACAGCTTGGTGCTTGCCCTCGTCTTCAGCTTGGCCATCTGCTGCTCGATCTTGGCCACCGCCTTGTCCATGGCTGCAAAGCCGTCGGTGGCCGACACTCGGCACCGCACGCGGTTGCCATTGCCCTCCATCAGAACCTCACAGATCTCCCGGTCGGTGATCCGAGGGTTGCGTTCCTCGGAGAAGTGGACCTCAGCTCTGGTCATCCCCAGACCGTTGCGCCCGAGCCTGCTCAACTTCCGCTGAACGGTGGCAACCAATGACTCCGAGAGGTCGAGGTTGCGGCTGCTGATCGTGATCTCCAAGGTGACTGCCTCCCTGTGTGATCCCTGGTTTGATCCCTGGGTGAACCTGTGTTTCGGAGCGTTGCGCGCACCGTCAGCGCCCCAGGGCGCGCTCGGGCGAGGACACAGCTCCCCCTGGCCTTGAACGTGCTAACGCTGGATCTGCGATACCCCGTGATCGCATGGTACGCGAGCCCGTCAAGGCCGGCCCGAGCCGGCACCGCGACGGTGGCCATCGGCAACGGGCACCGACGCCGGAACTGGTCTCGCTGCCGGGGAGCTCGCTGCCGGAGAGCTCGGTCATGGCTCACGACAGGCCGACGCGACATCCAGCCAGGACCTCATCGCCAGTCACTCAACGCAGGCGATCACAGACGAGGCGTCCCACCATCCGGTTGGCAAGGGCGTCGGCCGTGGGTACCTCGCCGGTCTCGAGGCGCAACCGTGCCTCGGCCAGCCGGTCAGCTCTCACAGAAGGCGAGCTCTGGATCCGCTCGACGAGACCTCGCGGAAGCTGGTCGGTCCTCAGCTCGTCATCGAGGACCAGATCAGCCAGATCCTCCTCGGGGATCTCCCCACGCAGGGCCGCCAGTGATCGCTGAACCTGTACGTCAGTCGGCTGCATCGTCCATCCCTTTTAAATACATGCCCGATGCCTATTGATTCGTTGCTTCGGCCTTGCAAACACGATGGTTTAGCGGTGTCTGTGCCAGACACGCAGCAATGATCCATTCGGCCCCCTCGCGCCGAAGAGCCGTCGCGGCTGCGGCGAGAGTCGCGCCAGAGGTGCGGACATCGTCAAGCACCAGAACACAAGGGGGACTCGACCGCCGATTCGAGAAGCTCGGGCTCTTGATCCGATCGGCATGGCCCTGCCCGGTCTGGGGAAGCGCTCGCCTTCGGCGCAGCAGGGCAGCCGTCGCGAGATCGAGCCGACGGGCCACAGCCTCAGCCAGCAGCCGCGCCTGGTCATATCCACGATGGCGCCGGCGAGAGCCCAACGTCGGCGCCCAGGTGACCACAGGCGAGGGGTTGCAGGCCTGCACGGCCGGCCGGACGAGCTCCGCAAGCGGTTCGGCCATCGCGCCTATCACCGGGCGCACGTCGTGGAACTTGAGGCTTTGGACCACCGAACGTCCGGCACAGGTGTATTCGACGAGAGCCATGTAGCGGTCGACTCCGGCCGGGGCGAGCATCGAGCCAGCGGGCACCAGATTCGACGCGCAGCTGGCGCACAAGGTCGTCCTCGGGAAACCGCACACCGCACATGTAGGGCAGAACAGCATGGGGCCCCACCCTGCCACGGCACGGGGTGATGCTCAACAGGTCAGCACCGCGCTGGGTACGGCGCCTGAAGACACGGCGGTCAGCACGGCTGGCAGCGCCCGGTCAGCGACACGGAAGGGAAACAGTTCGCTCGGTTGGCATGACTCGTCTCGGTCGGGATGACTCGTCTCGGAGCCCCGTTAGGCTTGCCGGGACACAGCGCCGAGGAGAAGCGAGGCACCAAGTGGGAGATGCCAACTACCTCTTGTGGCTCACGATGGTCGACGGCCTCTTGCTGCTGGTCCGGCTGTGGGCCCTGGTGAGGGCCTTGACCAGGCCCGCCAGCGCTTTTGACGGTGCCGGCAAGAGCAAGTTCTTCTGGGTGGCGCTCGGCTACCTGTTCAGCACCGACCGCAAGGTGAGCAACGCCCAGCGACTTGGACCCCGCATCGGATTCCCGGGCAGCACCTGAGGGTCCCGCTTGCAGGGTCCCGCTGACCCGGACCCGGCAGCCCGACCCGGCCGCCCGACCCGGCCCGTTCATGTCAGGGGCGCGACCTCGCAAGCTGATCGCAGGTCACGGGCGTCCTCGAAGATGCCCGCTTCGGTGATCCATGAGGTGACAAGCTCCGCGGGAGTCACATCGAACGCCAGGTTCTCGACGTTCGCACCCACCGGCGCGATCTGATGGCCCGCGATCTGGGTGACCTCGTTGGGGGCACGCTTCTCGATGATGATGTCGTCACCGACCCGCGTGCCCAGATCGACTGTGGAAAGGGGTGCTGCGATATGGAACGGGGTCTGATGGTGGTGCGCGAGCACCGCGAGCCCGTAGGTGCCGACCTTGTTGGCAACATCGCCGTTGGCAGCAACCCGATCTGCACCGACGATCACGAGGTCGACACGGCCTCGGGCCATGAGCGATGCCGCCAGCGAATCGATCACCAGCGTGAAGGGGATCTCGAGCTGCTCCAGCTCCCATGCCGTGAGGCGCGCTCCTTGAAGCAGGGGGCGGGTCTCGTCGACCCACACATGGACCGAACGGCCGGCCTCGCTCGCTGCACGGATCACGCCGATCGCCGTGCCGTACCCCACGCAGGCCAGCGCGCCCGCGTTGCAGTGAGTCAGGACGCTTGCACCGTCGGCGATCAGCGTTGCTCCAAGGGCTGACAACGCACGGTTGGTGCGCTCGTCTGCGGCCGCGATGTCCTGTGCCTCACGCACTGGATCCGCCGCCGCCAGCGCACGCTTGACGCCCCACGAGAGGTTGACTGCGGTCGGCCTGGTCGCGATCAGCTTGCTCGCCGCTTCGTCGAGCGGTTCACCGTTGACCGAAGCAAGCGCGACGCCCATCGCTCCTGCCGCGCCGAGCGCGGGCGCGCCGCGAACGGCGAGCGT
>JAHFUU010000308.1:0-2026 GCA_023264915.1 Microthrixaceae bacterium
ACCGATCCCCTGCACCCGAGCGCGACCCCCCACGATGCAGAAAGGAACATCAGCACCAAGGGTCGCTGCTCTGTCCAGATCGTCCAGGCCCGCCCAGCGACAGATCGCAGCGGCATCAGATGACCCGCCCCCGAGCCCGGCGCCCGCGGGGATCAACTTGTGAAGGTACACGTGCGCCCGTCGCCCAACCAGGCCCAGGGCGCGCGCAACCAGGTTGTCGGCTCCAGCTGGCACGGCAAGACCCGTCTCGCCCTCGATCACCTCGAGCCCGTCGCCGTCGGGGTCCAACGACAGGCTGTCGCCGAAGTCGAGCATCACCATCTCTGCATCGATGAGGTGGTATCCGTCGGATCGGACTCCGACCACCCGCAGCGACAGGGTGAGCTTGGCCGGGGCGAACAACTCGACTCGGGGCGATGAGGACGTCACGCACGAAGCGTACGCGCGAGTGGGGCTCCGCCCCGGCCCGACATCTTCGCGCTTGCCTCGGCCAGAACTTGACTCGCGGTTCACGTGATCCGACCTTTGAGACGCCTGGTAGGCAAGCGCCTAACTCAGTCGCTACCGCACACAGCGCAGAGCCGATCCCATTCGGCGATTCCGAGCTGTTCAGGACGAGCGGATGGATCGACACAAGCCCGACCGAACTGCTCGGCCGAGACGACCCCGTGCAACGATCGGCGCAGCATCTTGCGGCGCTGGCCGAACGCTCGCCGCGCGAGGGCGAAGAGCCTGTCGGGGTCGGCCTCGACGGCGGGCGAGTCACGTCGCACGATCTTCACGAGAACCGATTCGACGCGCGGCTGGGGCAAGAAGACCGTCGGGGCAACCGAGCCAACGATCGCGGCACTTGCCCAGTAGGAGACCTTCAGCGACGGGAGGCCATAGGTCGACGACCCCGGTGATGCCGCGAGGCGCTCGCCTGCCTCACGCTGCACCATCACCAGCATCACCCCGATCGCATCGACGTTGTCCAACAGGTCAAGCACCAGGGGAGTTGCAACGTTGTAGGGCAGGTTCGCGACAAGGGCGAAGGACCGCGGCTGCGTGCCAAGAAGGTGACCCCAGTCGAGTGCGGTCGCGTCACCTCGCACGACACGGACACCCAGCGGCTCGGTGAGCTCTCGCAGCACAGGGACCAGGTACCTGTCCACCTCGACCGCTGTGACCTCGGCACCTGTCTCGGCCAGTGCAAGAGTCAGGCACCCCAGACCTGCTCCTATCTCTACGATCCTGTCGCCGGGGCCCGCCCCGGACAGGCGAGCAACCCGCCGCACGGTGTTGGGGTCGACCACGAAGTTCTGCCCCAGAGCACGGCTCGGCGAGAGCCCACGCGTCGTCAACAGATCCATGACCTCGATGCGGGTGAGGGTCACGCCGGTGGATCCGCCGGCAACCCGAAAACTCTCGCGGCGTTCGTCCAAGTGGCGGCGGCGACGGCTGCTGGGCTCATCCCCCGCGCTGCGGCGACGGCTTCTCCGACCAGGGGCACCAGCGCGGGGCGGTTTGGCTGACCACGATGGGGAACAGGCGCGAGGTAGGGCGAATCTGTCTCGACCAGGATCCGCTCGATCGGGCACATCGCCGCCGCGTCGCGCACGTCCTGGGCTGACGCGAACGTGACGATGCCGCTGAAGGACAGGTGCGCACCCAGGTCCAGGGCCTTGCGGGCCTCGCCAGGCCCGCCCGTGAAGCAATGGAAGACGGTGCGATCAGGCACACCTTCAGCGTCGAGCACGTCAAAGGTGTCGTCCCAGGCCTCTCGTGAGTGGATGACCAGTGCCAATGCCCCGCGGTTTGCCAGAGCGATCTGTGCGGCGAAGACCTGCCGCTGTTGGTCTCGGGGCGAGTGGTCGTAGTGGTAGTCGAGCCCGCACTCTCCGATCGCCACGATCCGCGGATCGTCGAGCATGCCCTCGAGAGGGGCGAGCCGGTTCAACGCTTCAGGCCCGATGGCCGAGCCGGCCTCGTGAGGGTGCACGCCGACCGTGGACCAGACAACCCCGGGGTGCTCCTTGGCCACAGC
>JAHFUU010000308.1:2036-4466 GCA_023264915.1 Microthrixaceae bacterium
GCGATCGAGGAGGTGCTGTAGCTCGTACCGACGTTGATGAGCCTTTGCACGCCCGCCTCGCGGGCCTCGACCACCGCCTCTCGCGCGTAGGCAAAGGCCGTGGTGAGGGATCCTTGGTCGAACTTGGGATCGAGGTGGCAGTGGCTGTCGATCCAGCGTGGCTCGCTCGCCATGGGGGTCGCGCCTGGGGCTGTTCGTGCCATCTCAACTCAACCGCGGGAACAATGCGGCGCCTTTGGTGACCCGAAGCCCACCGGGATACAGACCCCATGATGCCGCCTCGGGTAGGCGCTGCTCAGCGGCTGTGCCGGATAGGCCGATGCGTTGCCAGATCTCAGCCGTCGTCGTTGGCAGTGCCGGGCTGGCCAGCACGGCCACGATCCGCAGCACCTCCAGTGCGTCACCGAGCACAGCATCGACCGCCGGCCCCGGGTCGAGCTTCCAGGGTTCGTGAGCTTCCAGATGCGAGTTGGCTTCGCGTATGAGGCGCCACGTCGCTTCGAGCGCGCGCGACGGTGCTGTTGCGGCCCACGCGGCCGCAGTCTCGTCGTAGACCTCCTTGGCCACCTGGGCCAGGGGGCTCGCGATCTGGGGAGCGGGGCCGATGCCGCCGCACTTGCTGGCCACCACGGTGGCCACCCTGGACAGCAAGTTGCCCAGGTTGTTGGCCAGGTCTGCGTTGTAGCGAGTGAGCATCCCCTCATAGGAGAAGTCTCCGTCAGGCCCGAACGGGTTGTCGCGCAAGAACTGATAGCGGAACCCGTCGACGCCGAAGGCTGCGAAGCCCAGCTTCTCGTTTCCGTTGACCAGGTCGGCTGGGAAGATCTGGTTGAGCCTGGTCTTTGACATCTTCTTGCCACCGACCAGCAGGTACCCGTGCACGTTCAGCTGGTGAGGCGGTTCGACCCCGGCGGCGAGCAGCATCGCCGGCCAGTAGACGCAGTGGAACCGCAGGATGTCCTTGCCCAACAGGTGGTGCACTGACGGCCACCACGTCTCGAACCGCTCAGGGTCGGCGCCGTAGCCGATCGCGGTGATGTAGTTGGTGAGCGCGTCGTACCAGACATAGAAGACGTGCCCAGGATCCCATGGGACAGGAATGCCCCAGCTGATGGATGTGCGGGAGATCGAGATGTCCTCGAGCCCTTGGCGGATCAAACCGAGCGCCTCGTTGCGCTTGCCTTCGGGCTGCACCGCATGGGGGTTGGCTTCATACCATTCGAGCAACGGCTGGGTGAACTCAGACAGCTTGAAGAAGTAGTTGTCCTCTTCGAAGTGCTCGAGCGGTGTGCCGTGCACCGGGCAGTTGCCCCCGTGCTCTTGTGATTCGGCGTCTGAGTAGTAGGCCTCACAAGCGACGCAGTAGGGGCCCGAGTAGCGACGCTTCTGGATGTAGCCGTTGTCATGGATCTGCTGGAGCAGAGCCTGCACCGAGCGCGTGTGGCGCGGCTCTGTGGTGCGGATGAAGTCGTCATTGGAGATGTCAAGCAGCTTCCAGACCTCGCGGAAGCGCTCAGAGGTGCGATCCGCCTGCTCTTGAGGTGAGATCCCGTTGGCTGCGGCCACACGCTGGATCTTCAGGCCGTGCTCGTCGGTGCCCGTGAGGAAGAACGTCTCCTCGCCCAGCAGCCGGTGCCACCGGGCCAACGCGTCGGCAATGACAGTCGTGTAGGCATGGCCGATGTGGGGGATGTCGTTGACATAGTAGATGGGGGTGGTGACGTAGAACCGCTGGCTTGGCACGTCGGGAACACTAACGCCGCCGGGGGCCTCAGTTGTCGTGGCATCACCTGTTTGGATGCCTTGCAGATGGTCGTTCACGATGAGCTCCTTTGCTGGTACGGGGATGGAGCCCAAGACGACGATCGGGCCCCAGCGGGGCCCGATGAGTGCGACGTGTCAGACGGCAGCGACCGGGCCCTACGAGGGGCCCGGCATCGGCTGTGAGCAGTGCTGCGCGCTGGAAGACGACATGGCCGGCAACCTTAGCGGGGCTCCGCCCGGCCCGAACGAGTCGTTTCTCGGCGCGCGGCGACGAGGTCGGCTCAGCGGCCGCGTATGGGTCGGAGCCTGGGAACGCGTGCCGCTTCGTGGCCCGAGCTCACCTCGATGGGCCCTGCCGCACCTCCGACTGCGGCGAGCCGAACCGGATCGGCGGCGGGCACCTCAACCCGAGAGGCCACGCCGGCATCTGGATCGCTGCCACCTTCGAGGCCGATCTCGCCTGCATTCTCGGCTCGAGGGTCGATCTGGGGCTCACTCACTGACTGGGGCAGGCCACGGACCTCTCTCAGGCGGTCGATCTCGTCCAAGCTTCGTTGGATCTGGCGGCGGCGGGTGCCGCTGAGGTCATCGAGGGCTCGCTGGGCGCTCTCGAAGCGCTTGCCCACAGTGTCGATCGCGTCAGACAGCTTGCACCACTGCGTGGAG
>JAHFUU010000309.1:0-1480 GCA_023264915.1 Microthrixaceae bacterium
CCTGGGGTGCGGTCAATGGTCGCGAGGATCAGCACCTCTTGGGCCACAAGCGGCCCCTCAGCCGGGCACGGGGAAGGCGAGCTCGCCCCGGTTCCCGAGTGCGAGGGGGCCAGCGACGTCGACCCATGCGGTGCAGCACTCGTCGTGTGCTCATCCTGTCCCGGCATCAAGCCCAATCCTTTCGAGCCTGGCTCCGCAGGGCTGGTGTCCGCCACCGGTTCCTCCGAAGGTCAGTTTCCCGACCGCTCCCGACACAACAGCACTCTGCCCCGAGCGATTCCCGGTGGTCCGCCCGGTGGACCGCCCTGGCCCAGGCGGCTGCGTGGGATGCCGTGTCCCATCGGCCCGATCGCCTGGTTCTTGAGCCAACGACGTCGATCGGGGACGATTGCCGACACCAGCATCGGATATCAACTGATTCACGTCGCCGTAACCTTGCCGCCATCGCTCAGATCCCGTGTCAGCGCTTGGTACCGGGGGACTCGGCCTTCGCCTGTGGCCTTGGTGCCCCCGTTGTGAGACCAGAGTCCAGTGTCACAGCTCGGCGAGCTGTCGGGGAGGGCCTTTCGGCAGGTCTTGGCCGTCCCCCGGGCACCAGAGTGAGCTAGCTTGGCGTGCCGGACGGATGCGGGGTTCACGCCTCAGGAGGTGGCGCCGATGAACAGAGCGGATTCAAGCGACGGCCAGATCCTGGTGGTGGATGACGAACCGGTCAACGTCAAAGTCCTGACCCAGCTCCTCCAGCGGGCCGGATACTCCAACGTGTCATCCACGACCGACTCCTCCAAGGCGATCCCCATGATCAGGTCGATCGAGCCGGACCTGGTGATGCTCGACCTGCACATGCCCTCGCCGGACGGTTTCGAGCTCCTCGCTCAGCTGGGCGAGCTCGTCGATCCCGGCGAGCTGCTGCCTGTCATGGTCCTCACGGCGGATGCCACCGACGCGACCAAGGACCGTGCCCTCGCCCTCGGCGCTCACGACTTCCTGGCAAAGCCGTTCCACTTCCCGGAGCTGCTGTTGCGGACGCGCAACCTCTTGCGCCTCCGGTTGCAGAACTCAGAGCTCAACCGGCACCGTGCGGTGCTCGCCGCCCAGATCGAGGAGCACGAGCGAGCCGAGCAGCAGCGAAGGGAGGAGCTTGCAGCCATCACCCACCGCACCGAGGCAGTGCTCGGGGGCAGCGGCCTGTCGATCGTCTACCAGCCGATCGTCGATCTGGAGAGCCTCTCGGTCGTCGGCGTCGAGGCTCTCTCGCGCTTCGAGCTCGAACCGTCACGGTCGCCTGACCGGTGGTTCGTCGAGGCGGCCGAGATAGGCATGGGCGTGCAACTCGAGCTGCACGCCCTCGACGTGGCAGTCAAGGGCCTTGCCGAGCTCGGGGACATGAAGATGTCGGTGAACCTCTCCGAGGCTGCGATCAGGTCCCCGGCGCTGTTGGATCTCGTCCGCAGCCACACGCCCGAGGCGATCGTGGTCG
>JAHFUU010000309.1:1490-4465 GCA_023264915.1 Microthrixaceae bacterium
GCCGATCGGTGACTACGGCCGGCTGGAGCGGGCCCTGGAACCCCTTCGCGGTTGCGGGGTGGGCCTCGCGGTCGACGACACCGGTTCGGGCTTCGCGAGCTTGAGCCACATCCTTCGGCTCTCCCCCAACTACATCAAGCTCGATCGCTCGCTGGTCACCGGGATCGACAGGGACCCGGCCCGCAGGGCGCTCGCTGCGGCTCTGTGTCACTTCGGCAACGAGACGAGCGCGAAGATCATCGCAGAGGGAATCGAGACTGCTCGCGAGCTCGCAGAGCTGCGCGATCTCGACGTTCACTACGGCCAGGGCTACTACCTGGCCCGTCCGGGCCCACTGCCCCTACCCGAGCGAATCCCCGCCTACGGCTGAAGCCCGAGGGCTAAGCCGGCCGACAGGCTCACATCGTGCTGGACACGGTGCACCACTCGGGTTACCCGTCCGGTTGCGCCGCGATCGCTCGGCCCGGGGCTGGCGCGGAATCCGGCTCGGGGACAGCTGCTGTACCGGGTACCAGGTACCGGGTACCAGGTACCGGGTACCAGGTACCGGGTGCTGTGCCGGCTGCGTGGTCATCGGCTGGAGCCGTGGCCGAGGTGCGGCGTGGGTGCGCCGGCCATCAGCCGCAGCGCGTGTGGGATCACGTCGAGGACCGCCTCGATGCATTCGAGGGCGCCTGCCGTCGAGCCCGGCGTGTTGAGTATGAGGGCGGTGCCCCTGGTGCCGGCCAGCCCGCGCGACAGGCGACCGAGCGGGCTGACGAGTCTCATGGCCTCGGCGAGTCCTGGAGCTTCACGGTCGAGTATGACCCTGGTTCCTTCAGGCGTGAGGTCTCGCGGACCGAACCCGGTCCCGCCTGTGGTCACGATGAGGCCCGAGAAGCCCTCGGCCAGATCCGCCAGCGCCTCGCCGACGCTCTCCCGCCCATCGGTAACGACGCGATGCTCGGCGAGCTCGTATCCGTCCGAGCGCAGCAGGTCGATGAGCGCCGGGCCTGATCGGTCCTCCCTTGTGCCCTGGACCACACCGTCAGAGACAGTGAGCACCTTCGCGCTCAGCCCCTCGGCCCGACGGTCACCCATGGTTGGCATGGTTGGCCTCTTGGACGTGCCGGTGGAACATCGCCCGGCGGATCCGATGGCTGTCCCTCATGGCTGGCGACGCTACTCGTCGGGAAGTCCATCCACATCTTCGCCATGGCCCTGAGCGGTCCTCCCGACCCCGACGGGTGCGGTCGAGCGTCCCAGGGCGGTCAAGGCCAGTGGCCGTCTTTGGCTGATCGGGTCGGTTCCCTTATTGTGGGCACGACGCAGTACCACCGCCGAACCCGACCAGCAGCACCTGGCGGGCAACGTCGGTGGCAACAACACAAGCCAACTTCAACACCCCTCGCGGGGTATGGGTGCAAGTCCCGACCGGCGGTGACAGTCCGCGAACCCCTGTTGCGTGCGACAGGGGCCGATCCGGTGGAACTCCGGGGCCGACGGTGAGAGTCCGGATGAGAGCGAGGGCGTGTGGCACCGCTGCCGCGCGCTCGACGCTGCAAACACCGATCCGGCCAGGCGGCCGGCAACGCAGACACCACGAGCGAGCCCGATGAGCACCTGCCCAACTCAACGCTTCATCTGCTGGGACCCGAGCGGGGGACAGGCACGGGCCTTGGGGGCCGGCATCCCCTGCAGCAGGGTCCCCTGCAGCGGCATCCCCTCCAGCGGCATCCCCTCCAGCGGCATCCCCTCCAGCGGGGTACCCGGGCGGGCAGGGTCATGAGCCTGTCCCAGAAGGTCGAGGCCCTGGTTGCGCGGGAGGCGGGGCAGATGCCCCATGACCGCGGATGGATGGCGGTCGCTGTCAACGAGGCTTGGCGGTCGCGACGAAGCGTCTCGCCCCGCCCCTGGGTCGGCGCGGTGGTCGTGGGCGACGACGTGGTGATCTCGACGCCGCTCTCGGCGCTGCCCACGGTCGTCTCACGCTTCGGGTCGGCGCGCCCGCCTGGCCACCCGGCCCCTGGCGAGGTTCCCCCAGGCGCCTTCGCGGGCCGAACTCAGGGACGTGAAGGTCCCCATGCCGAGGTCGACGCGATCCGCGCGGCGGGCGACGCGGCCAGGGGCGCAACGCTGTATGCAACCCTCGAGCCTTGCTCTCACCACGGTGCCACACCGCCGTGCGCAGATGCCGTCATCGAATCGGGGATCCGGCGAGTCGTCGTCGGCATCGAGGATCCCGACCCGCAGGTCGCGGGCCGTGGGCTGGCGCGCCTCGAGCAGGCAGGCATCGAGGTCACCACCGGCGTGCTGGCACCGGTCATCGAGGCTCAGCTGACGCCCTACCTGCACCACCGGCGCGCCGGGCGGCCCTATGTGGTGCTCAAGCTTGCCGCGACCCTGGACGGCCGCACTGCGGCACCTGACCGGACGAGCCAGTGGATCACCACTCAGGAGGCCCGCGCCGATGCCCATCGCCTGAGGGCAGACAGCGACGCGATTGCGGTCGGGGCCGGGACCGTACGTGCCGACGACCCTTCGCTGACCGTTCGGCTTCCTCCGGGCGAGGCGGACGGCCTCGATCCCAGGCGCGTCGTCTTGGGGCAGGCACCGCCTGGTGCGAAGGTCCACCCTTGCGTCGAGCACGCTGGCGATCTGGGCGCGCTGCTCGACGAGCTGGGGGACCGAGGCGTCCTTCAGCTCCTTGTGGAGGGGGGTGCCGGTGTGGCCCATGACGTCCATGCGGCTGGCCTTGTGGACCGCTATGTGATCTACCTGGCACCCGCGCTGTTCGGCGGCGACGACGCGCAGCCGATGTTCAGCGGCGCCGGAGCGCCGACCATGTCGGATCTGTGGCGGGGCCGGTACGACTCCTACCCGCAGCTGCTGGGCGGCGACGTCCGGCTCGACCTGGTCCCCATTCACGACGCAGGCGAGCCCCAGGCCCGAGAAGCCGTGAACCGGCAAGCCGCGGATCAAGGGTCGGGAGAACC
>JAHFUU010000014.1 GCA_023264915.1 Microthrixaceae bacterium
GCCCGCCGCGCAGATCGGAACCGATGGTGCGGCTGCGAGCTGGCTCTGCCATCTCCTGCGCCCGTTCTGTTGGTCAAAGGCCAGGAGCTGGTTTGTAGTCGCCGCTATGACCAGGTCGTAGAGGCTCGCGAGCTGTCTTTCGCCCGGCGTCACGATCCTGTGAGTCCAGCGGATGGAACCACTGCGTAGGTCGACACAGGTGAGGTCGTCGGCTTCGGTCCAGGTCACCGCGGTCTCGTCGACAGCGATGGTGAGACCGCCACTCGGGTTGCCTACAGAGGTCTGCCACACCGCCCGGCCATGGAGAGGCTCGAGCATCTGAAGTGACTCGCCGGTGGCTATGACCACGCCTTGGCTCACCTTTCTTGGAGTGACCATCGAAGGCTCAGCTTTGTGCCAGATGACGTTCGCTGGACGAACTTGAACCTCGCGGTTCGAGGTGCTGACCCAGGGCATGTCGGTGATGTCCCGGAGGTGGTCCGGGAACTCGACGTCGCCGGTGAACGCTCCAGAGGTTCCTGTCCACCCGCGTGGTTCACCTCTGCCCTCTCGTGGCGGGCGGGTGCCCCTTCCAGAGCTCATCTCCGGGTTGTCAAAGGGGTCACCGCGAACGAACCGTTCGACACTGAGGCGCTCGTCGTACTCTTTGCGAAGCAGCGGGTTCGCAAGCACCTCATAAGCCTCGGTCAGAAGCCTGAACTGCTCACTCCTTCCGCCTGCATCCGGATGGGCCGTCTTGGCTAGCGCCCGGTACGCGTGCCGGATCTGCCTCAGCGACGCGGCTGGATCGATCCCGAGACGTTCGTAGTGGCTCAGATCATCGGCACCAGTCACGTCTGGTCTCTACCCGAAACCATGACGAATGGACTCGCCTCGGTACCTCTTGTGGGATCGAGCGACCGATCCTCCCACTCCGAGATCCCTTTCATTCCGGCAGATGAGCCAGCGGTGGCAGGGGGCAAATCGCATCCAAGATCCCTCTTCATCTTCGTCCTCGTGGCTCGCACGGGTGGATCTCTCAAGCCTGCCCGTCGAGCCTGTCAGCTGTCACCCGGAGTCGGATGTGGCGAGGAGCTTCCTGAAGTACTGCGCCGTGCGGGCCACACCCTCGCGAACCTCGACAGTGGGTTCCCAGCCCAGCTCCGCGGTGGCAAGGGTCAGGTCGGGTCGACGTCGAGCTGGGTCGTCTTCGGGGAGCGGCAGGTACTCGATCGGGGAACTGGATCCGGTGACCTCCAAGACGATGTCAGCCAGCTCTGAAAGCGTGAACTCGAACGTGCTACCGATGTTCACCGGTCCCTTGCAGTTGGACTCGTTGAGTGCAAGCAGGCCTCGCACCTCGTCGTCGACATAGCAGAAGCTGCGGGTTTGAGATCCGTCGCCATAGATGGTGATTGGTGCTCCGGTGAGCGCCTGCCACAAGAAGTTGGTTATTGCGCGGCCGTCGTCAATCCTCATGTTGGGGCCGAAGGTGTTGAAGATCCGCACCACGCGCACATCGAGGCCAAATCGCCGGTTGTACGCGAAGGTCAAGGCTTCAGCGAACCGCTTGGATTCGTCATAGACACCGCGGGGACCCACGGGGTTCACGTTGCCAAAGTAGCTCTCGGGTTGAGGGTGCACGAGGGGATCGCCATAGACCTCACTCGTTGAGGCCAGGAAGAATCGAGCACCTTTGGCCATCGCCAAGTCAAGGCAGTGGCGGGTGCCGTCACTGCCCACGGCCAGGATCTCAAGGGACAACCGGTCGAAGTCAGCGGGGGATGCAGGGGAGGCCAGATGCATGACCCGATCCACCTGGCCCTCGACACCAAAGGCCTCGGTGACGTCCTGGTTGACGAAGCAAAACCCAGGCTGGTCGACCAGGCTCTCGATGTTCTGGATCGCCCCTGTGGAGAGGTTGTCGATGACCACGACCTCGTGTCCCTGATCCAGGAGCGTCCGTGACATGTTCGAGCCGATGAAACCGGCCCCACCAGTGATCACGTACCGCATCCTGTTTGCTCCTGGCGTCAGTCGTTGCCGGCGTCGCCGGCCGGGGCGCCTACACAGTAGGTGGCGGAGGGACAGCCACCAACCGGGACGCCGCCCACTCCCGATGACACGCTGACCCCCGGTAGCCTCGGTGAGTGCTTGCTGTGGCCGGCCTCACCAAGAGCTTCGGGTCGAAGGTTCTGTTCTCGGACGTGTCGGTGACTCTTGGTCCTGGCAGGCGGGTGGCTCTGGTGGGTCCCAACGGGGCCGGCAAGACCACCCTGTTGGAGGTGATGGCGGGTTTGCAATCAGCCGATGCCGGTTCGGTGAGCCGTCCAAGGGACCTGAGGATCGGCCACCTGCCCCAAGACATGGCTGAGGCGCCCGTGGGAACGGTCCTCGAAAACACGATGGCCGGTGACGAGCAGCTTCACCGTCTGGCGAGACGTCTGCACGAGCTCGCACATGTCGTGGCGGACACTGCCAGAACCGACCATCGCCGTTGCTTGGCCGAGTTTGGTGAGGCGCAATCCCAGTTCGAGCAGTTGGGTGGGTACGCTCGCGAAGCTGAAGCCGAACGGGTCCTGTCTGGCCTGGGGTTCTCCCCCGATGACTCAGGCCGCCCAGTGCGGGAGCTATCCGGCGGTTGGAGGATGAGGGTCGCCCTGGCAGGTCTCCTGCTGGCTGCTCCTGATGTGCTGTTGCTGGACGAACCGACGAATCATCTCGACGTTGACAGCGTCGCCTTCTTGGAGCAGCAGCTTGTCCGGTTCAGCGGATCGGTGCTCGTGGTGAGCCACGATCGAGATTTCATCGATGCCGTCGCAAACCTGGTTGTCGACCTCTCAGAAGGCACGAGCGTCACCTACGCGGGAGGATTCGCTGAGTTCGTGGCGGCGAGAGAGGAGCGCTTCGAAGCTAGAGCTGCGGCGGCCGCGACCCAAGCGCGGAAGGTTGCCGAAGCGGAACGGTTCATCGAGAGGTTTCAGTACAAGGCGACCAAGGCCCGGCAGGTGCAGAGCAGGGTCAAGGTCCTCGAACGCCTTGACCGGATCGAGGCGCCCGAGCCCTCCTCGTCCAAGCTCCGGTTCGGATTTGGGGAGCCTCGCCGTTCGTCCCGGGTTGTCGTGGAGCTCGACCAGGTCACGGCCGGCTACGACGGCGTGCCCGTGCTCTTCGATGTGAGCGCGGTCGTCGAGCGGGGTCGGAAGGTAGCGCTCGTGGGGCCCAACGGCGCGGGCAAGACGACTCTCGTCAAGCTCATAAGTGGTCAGCTCGACCCCTTGCAGGGAACTGTGCAGATTGGGACCAATGTTGATGTTGCCCTCTTTGAGCAGCATCAGGCCGATGAGCTGGATCCGCAACGAAGGGTGTTCGGCGAGTTCTCACGTGGTCTCAGCGACCGCCCTGGACGCAACCTCCGGGCAGTTCTTGGATCGTTCGGCTTCCCAGGCGATGCCGCTGACCGGCTGGTCGGTGATCTCTCGGGTGGTGAACGGACCCGGCTCGCGCTTGCCAAGGCCCTTGCTGATCCCGTGAACCTTCTCATTCTGGACGAACCCACCAACCACTTGGACCTCTCGAGCTGCGATCTCCTCGAAGATGCGCTTCGCGCCTACCCCGGCACTCTGCTGCTGATCACGCACGACCGGTACCTGATCCGCGAGGTGGCAGACGCAGCCATCGAAGTCCGCGACGGCAAGGCCGTCTGGCACGACGGGATGGACGAGGCGCTTCTCGCTCCATCGTTCGCGGACCGAGAGGAGCCCCCTGCTGATGCGGAGCCATCTCGATCCTCCGCGGCTGGCCAACGTAAGGCGAAGGTGCCCCCGGCCTCGGCGCCAGGTGCCTCGGAGCAAGATGACGTGTGCGGAGGTCGGGCCCTCTCCGGTCCTGGTGAGCGGGAGTTGCGAAAGCGCATCGCCAAGATCGAGAAGCTTTGGGAGCGAGCCGAGGGCACGATCGCCGAGATCGAGTTGGAGATGGCCAATCCCGAGGTCTATCAAGATCGCCTGCAGGCCGAAGCGCTTGTCGCGAAGCATGCCGCGGCCAAGGACGAGGCAACGGCACGGATGGCCGAATGGGAGTCGTCGATGCGCAAGCTCGCGGCGATCCGTCCTGGGTAGGTCGGCCAACTGGCTCCAACTGGGCCGACCACCCTGCCACGATGTGAGGCGACATCGGGTGGCCTCGGCGGTTCTTGCCGCTCTCGGTCCCCCTGCGGAGAGATCAGCTCTTCCGGGCTGGTTCGGCCGCTACGCTCCCGCCCATGACCGACATGGAAGCGGGGTCGGATGACATGACCGATCTCGCCGAAGGGGTGTTCCCGAGCCAGCTGCTGCGCAGGGCCGTCGACGCTGGGTTCATCGATGCGGGGCCTTACAAGATCCCCGAGTCCAGCATCCAGCCAGCCAGCCTCGATCTGCGGCTCGGTGAGAAGGCCTACCGCATCCGCTGCAGCTTCCTGCCAGATACTGAGGCGGTCGAGGCGAAGGTGAAGCACTACATCATGGATGAGCTGGACCTCCGTGACGATGGTGCGGTGCTGGAGACAGGTAGGCCCTACCTGATCCCACTCGTAGAACAACTTGCTCTACCGCCGGGTGTCCGGGCTCGAACGAACCCCAAGAGCTCGACGGGACGTCTGGATGTCTTCACGCGCGTCATAACGGACGAGAGCTACCGGTTCGACGAGATCGCGCCGGGCTACAGGGGCAACCTCTATCTCGAAGTTGTGCCGTTGTCGTTCACAGTGAAGGTCCGCCAACATCTGTCGCTCAACCAGTTGCGGCTCGTAAGAGGAGATGCGTCCGTATCAGACGATGAGCTCCGCGCGATCCATGCCGAGACTCCGGTCCTGTTCCGCGGCGGCGCGCCTGTGCCTGATCGCGGCTTTGCAACCAGCAACGGTCTGTTCCTGAGTCTCGATCTCCGCGGAGATGAATCTGGGCATGTTGGCTTCCGGGCCAAAGATCATGCGTCACTGATCGAGATGGGATTGGTTGACAACTACTCGCCGAACGATTTCTGGGACGAGGTGGGACATGAGAGTGGAGATCGAGTAGTCCTAGACCCGGGTCGCTTCTATCTTCTGCTCTCAGAGGAGGCAGTGACGATCCCACCCAGCCTGGCCGCGGAGATGACAGCGTACGATCCGACCAGCGGTGAGCTTCGCGCACACTACGCGGGGTTCTTCGATCCCGGGTTTGGCTATGACGCTGAGGGTGCCTTGCACGGATCGCGAGCGGCACTCGAGGTGAGAGCCCATGACGTCCCGTTCATGGTCGAGCACCGCCAGCGAGTCTGCAAGCTGACCTTCGAGCGGATGGCTGCACCCCCAGATCGGTTGTACGGGGCAGGTATCGGTTCCAACTACCAGGGCCAGGAAGGAACGCTGGGCAAGCACTTCAGGCGAGAGCGCCCTTCGTAGCAACGGCGCTGTGCCAACTCCCAAGAGGAATGGGGTGCCCGGGGATGCGGCGCCCCTCAACCGAGTGCGCATGGCACCGCCAAGAGCCAGACTCAGCTTGTTCTCCGGCGGGGACAACCTCAGGTCGTCAAGAAGCCATGGCGGGTCTGGGTGACGAGCTGTGCATCCGGTTGGCAAGCCCTCGAGGCATCCCTCCAGAAGGGTGCCGATGAACGCACGTCTCGGAGGTGAAATCGTTGTGAGCTGGTTCGCCGTCAGCGGTGGCGGAATCGGCCTCGCCCGTCGGTCGAGGCGTCGATCCGACGTTCGTCGGCCTGCCGCACCAGCCGTTGCGCGAACACGAACTGGCAGTCGAGGCATCGGAGCTCAGCAGACCGAAGGTCAGAGCCGACGTGCTCTACCCGTAGCGAGCCAGCGCAGTTTGGGCATCGCATGTCCGTGCTGGGTGCCGGATCGTGGGAGGTCAGGTCGATCAGCAGGTATCCACCGGGAAGAATGTGGATGTGAGCCTGGCTGGAATGCTCCGAAGCCGTCTCGGCCACGGAGCCTTCGAGCTCTTCGACTGCCGGGTCTGGGGACGAATGCGAAGGCGCGCGCGATTTGGAACGTGATGTGAGGGCCATCTTGTTTCCCCTTTTCGGAGGTGTGAAGAGTTGTCACTCCAAGCCGAGCACAAGCTGGCGTCAATGAAGCCCGCCATGCGGCGGCCAACGGTGGACTCCTCGGCTCTGCAGCCTACAGCGCTCAGGCCCGCGGGACCATCATGGTGGCCTCCAAACGTTGAAGAGGGGTCAGGGCCTACATCCAAGCTGCCCGTCTCTGGGAAATCGACTAGAACGGGGGTCGCTTGTCAGAGGTGCGGACCTGTTGATAGCCAACGATCTGGAGGTGGAGGTGGCGGACGATCCTCGCGAGGAACTGGGCCCGGCGCGCAAGCCGCGCACGCAGTTCAGGGCGACCCAATACCTCATGAACTTCGGCGATGGGCCGGTGCCCGGCCGGGTGCACACCAATCCCGACTAGACACCAGGGGGTCTGGTCGCCGATACTGCCGAGGTCGAGCCGTCCGCGTGGATGTCATCGAAAGCGAAGGTGTTCGGGAACGCACGGGTGTTTGGAGAGTCACGCATCGAGGGTGAGGCCAAGGTGTACGGGAACGCGAGGGTCTACGGCGCAACGATCGGTGGATTTGCAGAGATCCACGGCAACGCGACTGTCGAGCAGGCCACGGTCGAGGGCAATGCCCGCGTCCATGGTGACGCCCGAGTTGGCGGCGGAGCCCTCGTCCGAGACCGGGCGATCGTCCGGGATGCTGCCAAAGTGATCGGGGCTGCTGTGGTTGACGGAGACGCCGTGGTTGATGCTTCGGCTTGGGTTGCTGGCGGCCAGGTCACGGGATCCGCTCACATCTCAGGCAACACCACTGTGCGTGCCGGCGAGATCTACAGCAGCTGACTGACCCGTCGTGTCATCGCACCGTCGTCAGGGGTGAGGTCGGAGAGGATCGACGCTCGGGTAGGCCTGGCAAACGATGCCCAAGCCGCACTTATCCGGGGCTTGCCTTCTCGGCCATGGCGGTCAGCTTCAGGACCGTGTTCCAGTTGCGGGCTGTGCAGGGCAGGTCGAGCTTCAACTTGCTGATCGCATCGAGGAGCTTGGATCGGCCCTGGCCGAAGGGCAGCCGCAGGTACAGCTCAGCCCCGCGCAACCAGAGCTGTTCGGGCGCGAACTCGCTTTGGTTCAAGGGGCTGAACCGGTCAGGAGCCACTGTGCGCTTGTAGAAGCTCACGACCAGCTTCGTCCCGTCGACTGGCTCACCGCCGAGGTCGGCTGTGCCGTTGGCGGTGAGGTACGGATTGGCTGCCACGATGTCCTTCATCTGAGCGAGTGACCTGACCATCACGTCCACGTGAATGTGGGATGACCGCGCGATCTGAAGCTCGATGGCATCAGCCATCGCTTCGGGCCCCTGGTCCGAGCAGAACACGACGTTACCGCTCCGTATGTAGGTGGCTACCTGAGTCCCTCCCGCGTCGCGGACCATGGTCTTGAGGTCGGTCATGGAGATCTGGTTGTGGGCCCCGACGTTGACCGCACGCAGGAGGCCTACGCAGGCGGTCGGGGTGGCGTCGGTCGTCATCGATGCTCCTGGTCGCCATCGGGGTAGGGAACCGCAGAAGGCCTGTGCGGATCCTACGGGGGGCGAAGGCCCACTGGACTCCGCCGACCAGGGCGCGCTGACCGCCAACCTGCTAGCGTCCTCGGTGGTTGAAGGATGCGAATCGCGAGTCAACCTCTGGCCCAAGCAAGACCGAGATGCCTGGGAGAAAGCGCTTCCGGGTCGACCGAGCCGCATCTTCGATGCCCGCTCGTGCGAACCGTGAGCGGTAGCGAGCGGGTCGTTCGCACGGAACCAGGTGAGTGCCCAGGGAGCCCTGGGAGGATGAGCGATCGACGATCTCCAACCGGTCACATGACTCGTGGGGATGGGGCGAAGCCCCGCTAGGACATGCCTTCGCGAGGCACCCTGGTGAGGAATCCATGGCTCTACTCGAAGTGGACAACATCAGCGTCCGGTTCGGTGGAATCGTCGCGCTCGACGGGCTGAGCTTCACGATCGAGGCGGGCTCGATCTGTGCGCTCATCGGTCCCAACGGCGCAGGAAAGACAACCCTCTTCAACGTGGTGAGCCGCGTGTACGAACCCAGCGCGGGTCACTTGCGGTTCTCTGGCCTTGACCTGTTGGAGCTTCCGCCCCATCAGATCCCCAGAGCTGGGGTCACCCGGACCTTCCAGAACCTCGCTCTGTTCCCAGGTCTCAGTGTCGTCGAGAACGTCATGGTCGGAGCGCACAGCCATAGCAAGGGGGGCTTCGCCGCCAGCCCGTTCCGCTTCCCACCGGTTCCCTCCCAGGAGAAGGAGCTTCGGGCCGAAGCCATGGCGTACCTCGGGCAGATGCACCTGGCTCACCTCGCCAACCGTCCATGTGCCGGCCTCCCGTATGGCACGATGAAGCGGATCGAGCTGGCTCGCGCCATGGCTTCCCATCCAAAGCTGCTGATGCTGGACGAACCGGCGAGCGGCCTGACTCACAGTGAGGTGGACGAGCTGGCAGGCCTCATCGGGGCCTTGAAGGACACCCATGAGTTGAGCATCCTGCTCGTCGAGCACCACATGGCGATGGTCATGAGCATCTCGGAGAAGGTGGTGGTGATGGACTTCGGCCGCAAGATCGCCGAGGGGACACCGGCGGAGGTTCAATCCAACCCCGCCGTCATCGAGGCCTATCTGGGGACCCCCCTAACGTGACGCCGTTGCCGTCGCCCCGGAGGATGCTGCCCGCGAGGGATGCCCGGCGTGTCGGGTTCACGCAGTTGAGGAGCCTCAGGTATCGAGCTCCTGGGGGCCAAGATGCTTTGGGTTGAGAACCTGACTGGCGGGTACGGGCCGGTTCAGGTGGTGCAGGGGTTGTCCTTCGAGGTGGCAGCGGGCGAGGTGGTTGTGATCCTCGGAGCGAACGGATCGGGCAAGACGACCACCTTGCGTACGATCAGCGGCATGATCCACGGCCGCGGGACAGTGACCTTTGACGGTACCTCCCTGCTGGGGAAGCGGCCTGACCAGATCGTGCGAATGGGCATTGCCCACGTCCCCCAAGGCCGGGGGACCATCACCGATCTCACTGTCGAAGAGAACCTGCGCCTCGGGGCCTACGTCCGCGCCGACCGCGAGGTCGAAGAGGACATCGAGCAGTGGTGCGCGGTGTTCCCGCGGCTGGGTGAGCGGCGCGATCAGCCAGCGGGGAGCATGAGCGGTGGGGAGCAACAGATGCTGGCGATTGCACGAGCCCTGATGTCCAAGCCCAAGCTGCTGCTGCTGGATGAACCCTCGTTGGGGTTGGCACCGCTGGTCACCAGGGAGGTGTTCGAGAAGTTGGAGAGCATCAACCGCGAGACGGGGGCGGCGGTCCTCGTGGTTGAGCAGAATGCCGGTCTGGCCCTTGGGATCTCAAGTCGCGGATACGTGCTTGAGACAGGCCAGATCGTGGCCCAGGGGAGCTCCGAAGAGCTGTCCACCGACGAGGCCGTCCGCCAGGCCTACTTGGGTTACTAGACGATGATGGTCACCGCCCTGCTTGCCGAAGAGGTCAGTGCCTTGACGAACTTCTTGCAGTACACGTTTCTCGGACTGCAAAAGGGTGCCGTGTACGCGACTATCGCACTGGCTCTGGTGATCATCTTCAGGGTCAGTGGCATCTTGAACTTCGCGCAAGGTGAGATGGCGACGTTCTCGACCTTCATCACCTGGGCGATCTGGGGTGACGGTCGCGTTCCCATCTGGGCGGCGCTCGCGCTTTCGTTGGTGGTCAGCTTCGCGCTGGGGGCATCGATCGAACGGCTTGTGATTCGGCCGGTTTCCAAGAAGGCGGCAGGCAACCCCCTGCCGATCGTGATCGCCACGATAGGCCTGTACCTCGCGTTCAGCGCCCTAGCACCCGCGATATGGGGTACCGATGCCAAGCGCTTCCCGACCTTGTTCGGTGAGGGCTCGCTCAGCCTGGCCGGCGCCAGCATCTCCTACCAGACTCTTGGCACTCTCGCCGTCCTGGCAGTCGTCGTAGGCCTTCTGTTCGTGTTGTTCCAGAAGACCAAGATAGGTCTGGCGATGCGCGGGGTTGCCTCCAACGCCGAGAGCGCTTCGCTTGTAGGGGTCTCGGTCGGGTCGGTGCTGATGCTGGGGTGGGCTCTCTCATCGGCGATGGGATGCATGGCGGGGGCACTCACCGCGAACGTCGGTCTCAATGGCGCGCTGATGATCGCCCCGCTCATCTACGCCTTTGCTGCGGCGACGCTTGGCGGCTTCGACAGCCCTGCCGGTGCTGTCGTGGGTGGACTGATCGTCGGTCTGGTCGCTGAGTATTCCGCTGACTATCTGGCTGAGGTCCCGTTCACGACCATCACGTTCATCGGTGAGCAGCTCCGGATCTTCCCGGCGTTCTTGCTCATCCTCGTCGTGTTGCTCGTTCGGCCCCAGGGCCTGTTCGGGAAGCCACAGGTGACACGGGTATGACTGCCGCCGCTGCGCCATCGGAGCTTCCTGACACGTCGAGCGAGGTGCCCACCCGCCCGAATCGCAAGGCGTTGATGATCAAGACGGTTCTCTGCGTTGTCGGTGCCGTCGTGTTGATCCAGATGCCGTTGTTGATGGACCGGTCCACGACCCAGCGGCTGACCCAGGTCCTCGCCATAGCGGTGGCGGTGCTGGGACTCAACCTGCTCACCGGCTTCAACGGCCAGATATCGGTTGGCCATTCGGCCTTCATGGGGATCGGAGCCTACGCGACCGCAATCATGATGGCGCGCCATGAGAGCCCGTTCATCCTCACGATGATGGTCGCCATGGTCGTAGCGTTCGCGGTCGGCGTTGTGGTCGGTCTCCCCGCATTGCGGATACGAGGCGTCTACCTGGCCTTGGTGACCCTTGCGCTGGCGGCGATGTTCCCCCAGCTGGTCGTGCGGTTCAGCGGCCTCACAGGGGGTTCCACAGGCATCACTCTCGAGGACACGCAGCAGGTCACAACTCCTCAGCCAGTCAACGACCTGTTCAAGAGCCTTACCGGATCGAGGCTTCTCGACAACCAGTACCGGTACTACCTGGCTCTGGTGGTCGCCGTGGTCTGTTTCGTGCTGGTCCGCAACCTCGTGAAGAGCCGCGTCGGCAGGGCGTTGATCGCGATCCGCGACAACGAGACACCTGCGGAGGTGCTCGGAGTCAACGTCGGCGCCTACAAGGTCGCGACGTTCGGGGTGTCAGCGATGCTTGCTGCGATCGGTGGGTCTCTCTTCGTGATGAATGCTGATCAGGCGGTGCCCAGCGAGTTCGGGATCCAGGTATCGATCGAGTTGCTCACAGCGGTCGTTGTCGGCGGCGTCGCAACATTCGTGGGCCCTGCCGTCGGCGCCCTGGCGCTTGTGTATGTGAGCGATCTGTTTCCCAAAGAGCACCCCGAATATGCTCCCGTTCTGTTCGGCCTGACGCTGATCGTGCTGATGATCATCAGCCCGGGTGGCATCGTCGGGCTCGCGAAGCAGGGCTGGGCGCGCTTGGTCCGATCCCGATCGGCGTGAGAGTCCGTCAGGGCCGGCGGGTAGGGCGGCTGGCCAAGAGCGCGTTCGACCGTTAGTTTCATCCTCTGGAGAGAGCGTCGTCGCCGTCGCGACGCCGCTCAGGAGAGGAGCTATCGATGAAGTCCCGCAGGGGTCTCACGCGTTTGCTGGCCGTCGGTCTGGTTGGTGCCCTCGCAGCGGTGGGTTGTGCGAACAAACAAGACACCGGTGGTAGCAGTGGCGGCGGTGGCACCGGAGGAACTGCTGCCGGTGGCGGTTCGGCCTTCGCGGTCGGTACGGACAAGTGCAACGACCCCGCCAAGGCAACCGCAGCGTTGTCAGGCAACGAGATCAAGTTCGGTTCCAGCTTCCCCCAGTCCGGTGTTCTGGCCGCCTTCGCTGACATCTACAAGGGATGGGACGCGTCGTTCAAAGCTCAGAACGCCAGTGGCGGGCTGAACGGCAAGCAGCTCGTGGCGATCACCAAGGATGACGGCTACCAGCCCGAGAAGACCAAGACCAACGTCCAGGAGATGATCGACAAGGACAACGTCTTCGCTTTGATGGGCGTAGTCGGGACTCCCAACAACCTTGCCATCCGAGGCAGCCTCAACAAGGACTGCGTGCCGGACCTCTTCGCCGCCACTGGGTCACAGCTGATGGGAAACCCTGGCAAGTACCCCTGGGTGATCGGATCCCTTCCGTCCTACGCGACCGAGGGAGCGGTGTTCGCGTCATACCTCAAGCAGAACAAGCCGAACGCCAAGGTTGGCATCCTCCGCCAGAACGACGACTTCGGTGAGGGGTACCTCGACGCCTTCAAGCAGGGCATCGAGGGAACCGGAATCACCATCGTGGGCACCGAGACCTATGAAGCGACCGTCACCGACGTGGCCTCACAGGTGACCAAGCTGAACGGAACCGGAGCGGACACCTTGCTGCTGGCAGTGACCACGCTCACCTGCCCCAACGCCATCAAGTCGGTAGCCGAGAAGCAGGGTTGGAACCCACTCGTGTACGTCTCGGCGACCTGTGCGTCCAAGACCCTCATGGGCCTCGCCGGCGATTCCGGCAAGGGAGTCATCACCGGCATCTACTTGAAGCAGCCGGCTGACCCGCAATGGGCCAACGACCCAGCGATGCAGAAGTACAAGTCCACTCTCGCTGCGGCAGGCATCACCGACCAGAAAGAGGTCGACAACACGATCATCGCGTTTGGCTACACGATCGGTGATCTGTTGATCCAAACCCTCCAGAAGTCTCCAAACTTGAGTCGCCAAGCGGTCATGCAGACCGCCTACAACCTGAAGGGGCTCACACCGGGGCTCGTGCTTCCTGGCATCACTGTCAACACCAGTGGAAGTTCGGATCCGTACCCGATCGAGCAGCTCCAGATCGGCTCGTGGAACGGCGACTTCTTTGTCCCACAAGGTGAGATGATCAGCTACGAAGGCAAGACGTCTACCTTGGTGGATCAGACCAAAGGCCAGAACTGAGCCGGCGTCCTCCCCGAGCCGATCGGCGATTCGGCCTTCGATCGTGCCAGCCAGCTTGAGTCAAGTGTCGACCGCGACAAGATCGAAGATGTCAGGGAGCAGGTCTTCGGGTCACCGAGGCTCATCTTCGGTCTCCCCCTACCGCTGATCGGCACGGCAGCGACCGGGTCGTTCGCACGAGAACACAGAGCCACTTCTGCCCGGAAGGACAGGGCCGACGATCCCATCCCCCAAACGCGACTCGTCGGACTGGGGCAAGCCCGTCAGGGGTTCTGGCGACGTGCGCGCTCTTCCAGCAGCCCGGCCGTCTCGGCTGACATCGGTGCGGAGAGGATCGCCGAGACAAGGTCGGTGAGATGGCTCACGAACAGGCGGTCGTTGCGCCTTGGGCGCTCCTCGGCCCGGCGAGCCAGCTCGATCAACGTGATCCGGATCGCTGTGAAACGGTGGTGCAGCGTCTTGAGGGCGGCCTCGCCCAGCAGGGGCGCGACCGTCGCTCGCCAGCGGTTGAGGCTGTCGTGCTGGCCGAGCATCCCGAGGCTTGCCCATGGTGGATCGGGTCGGTTCACCAGTTGGGCCATGATTTGCAGGTAGGAGCGTCCACCGTCTGGATCGGCGAGCTTCCCTGCCAAGGGGCTGACCAAAGCCCCCGAGAGTTCCCGCATGGCTTCAGGACCCAGACCAGGCGTCGCTTCTTGGTGCGAGTCGTAGACATCGAGAAGCACATGGCGCGCTTGTTCTACTTGTGCGTGGTGCTTCGCGAGCACGGCAACAAGCAGACCATCCCGGTCCTGGAAGTGGTATTGGACCGCAGTGGCGTTTCGCTGGCCTGCTGCTGTGTTGATCTCCCTGAGCGAGACAGCCTCGATTCCTCGCTCGGCGAACAGCTGCTCTGCGGCAGAGATGAGCTGGGCGCGGGTCTGGTGGGGATTGGGTGGCATCTCTGCAGTCAGGTTATCGTTATCATGCGACCGCATGAAAACACCGGCCGGAAAGGTCTGAGG
>JAHFUU010000015.1 GCA_023264915.1 Microthrixaceae bacterium
CCAGGAACGCGAAGAGCTCCACGCCGGGACCGGCGGCAGCCACCGGGCAGTACGACCAGGTGGCCGCACAGTCACAAGGCTGACGCCTGTCGGCGCCGCGCGTTGCCCCTCGGTCGGCAACTCATGGCGGTGGAGGCCGACGATCAGCCCGTTGCGCCTGAACATCCACGGTGTCCGCGGCGGGAACCGGCGTTCGGGGATGTCTGACGGGTGCGAGCTGATGCGCCGATAACGCGGGCCACCGCGGGTCGGGCGTACCTTCGCCAACTTGGGACGACAGTGTCTACATTTATGGCGGTGAAAGGGACTGGTGGCTCGGCGCTCTATGACGTGATAGGGACGGGCTACGCGCGAGTTCGCCGCCCGGACCCGCGGATCGCTCGGCAGATCCATCAAGCCCTCGGCGCCGCGGCGACGGTTCTGAACGTCGGGGCCGGGGCCGGATCGTACGAGCCGACGGACCGACACGTCATCGCGGTGGAGCCCTCCACGGCGATGGTCCGCCAACGTCCGCCGGGGTCCGCGCTGGCTCTCCGGGCGACGGCCGAGGAACTTCCGTTCGCCGATGGCCGCTTCGAAGCCGCTATGGCGCTGTTGACCGTGCACCACTGGTCCGACCCGACGATCGGATTGGCCGAGCTGCGGCGGGTCACGCGAGGGCCGATCGTGGTGTTGACCTTCGATCACGCGTGGCACGCCGATCAGTGGCTCGTGGCGGAGTACCTACCGTCCATGGTCACGCTCGACGCGCAGATGCCGGGGCCGTCGGTGATCGCCGAAGCTCTCGGCGGAGCTCTCATCGAGGTCTTGTCGGTCCCGCACGACTGCACAGACGGCTTCTGCCACGCCTGGTGGCGCCGCCCCGACGCCTACCTCGACCCGATGGTCCGCGCCAGTATCTCCGGCATCGCCCGATTGCCCGGACCTGTGGTGGACGAGGCCATGGCCCGCCTCGCCAGTGATCTCGCCAACGGCCGATGGCACCAAACGCATCAGAATTTGCTTGAACGCGAAGAGATCGACGCGGGCTACCGACTCGTGATCGCCCACTGATTGCCTCGACCTCGGCCTCGCCCTCGCCGTTGGAACGGCCGCCAATCCGGCGGTCAGACGCACAAGCGGCAGCAAGCCGGAACCGGCGAAGTGTGCGTTCTCGTAACGGATGCTGATCTGCGGGTGGCCGAGCGATGGCCGTATCTGACCAGCAGGTTCAGGAACTGCTCGAGGCCCTGGTTCGAGGGCGTCAGTCATGGATCGACGGCACGCTCGGCTACAGGCGTGGCTTCGATGTGGCCCAGGACGACGACGTGACGCTCTTCGGCCCCTTCGGTGGTGAGGCGCTGCGGGCACCGAGCAGCTGAGTGGCCGTCAGGATCGCGCTGCGAGCATGTTCCGTGGCGGACTGGGGCGTGCGAGGTCGTCAAGACCATCGTGGCAGGAGACATCGTCACCGTCGTGCAGATCGAACGCAACGATGTACAGGTCGAGGGCTCGCAAGATCGCCAACCGTGGGTGCTGCGAACAACCTCAGTCTTCGAGCATCGCGACGGCGAGTTGGTCCAACTTCATCGACACGCCGATCCGTTGATCGACTTCCGCCCGCCCGAGGTCACCTGCTCTATTGCCCGGGGCGATAGCCCTTCGGTGGGCAAGTAGCTGGGGACCGTCGACCTCAATAGCGAAGACGAGTCCGGTTTGGCCTGGGACGTTCATCGATGAGGCGCGGGACCGCTCCCTCGTGGTTGAAGGAGCTTGGCTCGTGGTTGGCGAAGGATCGGCGCGCCTACCTCCAAGTTTGGGAGACGCCACCCGGCTTCAGCATCACGCCGAGAATCGCCGAACCGATCTGCTGGCCTCGCCCGGCTACTCGGCGAGTCCGTTCAGCTGCAGATTCGTTCGCGGTTCACATCGACGCCTCGATGTCGGCAACCGTGATCATCAGATCCAGCGGGTTCGTCGGAGAGCGAGAGAGACCGAACCGCTCATAGAACTCGGCGGCTCCCGGATGCAGCGCCGTGACCACAAGCATCCGCACGCCGATCGTCTCGCTTGCGGCGACGGTCAACTCCATCGCATGACGGAGTAGCCCACCACCGAGGCCGTGGCCTTGCGCCTGTCGATCGATGGCGAGGCGACCGAGCAGGATCGCGGGGATCTGCCTTGGCGCTTGGCGTCGAGCACGACCAGTAGCGTCGCTGCGAAGCAATGCGAAGGCCGAGACCGAGTGGTACCCCGTGACCCGGTCGCCATCAGTCGTGACGTATGTTCGGGAGAATCCTGTGAGCTGGTTGCGCAACCCTCGACGCACCAGCCACTCATCGAGCTTCGGCTCGCCGGAATCGAAGTCGTCGATCCGATGATCGGCGGTCAGCGGCTCGATAGGCGTGAAGCCGGCGCTCACTTCTTGAACGGCGACGGGCGCTCGAACAGCTCGGCGGTCTTGGCGTTGCGCCGACCCTTCCGGGCCACACGGCGCTCCAGGGCGTCCCACGTCTTGGCATCGAGCAGAACATGGTCGCGATCGGCAAGTGTCTCGGCGGCGGATGCACGAGCGGCCTGGACCACGAACTCGGTGATCGACAGGTGCGACGCTTCGGCCGCCGCCCGGATGAGGCCGTCATCGGTCGGTGAGAGCCGTAGGTGCAGCCGCTCATCCCGTGTCTCTGCCTTCGTTGCCATGGCGCGAGTGTACGCACACTCGCCGTACACCGCTAACTCGGTTTCCGGGATCTCTGACACGACGGCTGGCTGGTGTCTGATCGGCCCGCAACCACAGCCCCGATCGGGCAGGCTGATGCCGTGGGAGAACCAGGCGGTGCGCTCTTCCCGTGCCCATGTTGCGGGTGGATCGTCTTTGAACCGGCACCTGGGGTCACGACGAGACGCTGAAACCGGGGGCGTTGGCTTTCCGGCTACAGCGGCCAGACCTTGACGTGGGGGTGATCGGCGGCCAGCGGTCGCAGGTCGTCCGGGTCCGCCGTGGCGATCACCACTCCGCCCAAGCGGACGGCCACCGCAGCAACAACGTCAACCGCCGATCCTTGGCCGGCGCGTGCCCGCAGCGATCGAGCAAGGCGTACGGTCCGCAGGGTGATGCCCTCGACGCCAGCAGCGCGCGTAGCGATGTCTCCCCGCGAACTAAAGGATGGCTAGTCGGAAGACCGTACGTCGACGCCGGGAAGATCGATGAAGGCGGTGCGGTCGGCGCTCACAACGGATCGGTTGGAGGCTCTCGCGGTTGCGGCGATGATCAGGTCGTGTGCTCCGCGCGGCTTGCCTTGAGTGCGAACTTCGACGAGGAGGGCCGCGTGGGCCTCCGCAACGTCGAGGTCGTAGTCGAGGACCGGGACCGTTGCGATGATGTCCTCGACGTAGACGGTTCTGGTCGCCTTGCGCTTTCGGTTGGCAAGCAGCGCTCCGACCCGGAGCTCGGCAACAGTGACCGCTGCTATCGCGACGTCATCATCATCGTCGATGAGGTCGTCCAGATCGTCGCCGCTGCGCTCAGCATCGATGAGGAACGTGGTGTCGAACAGGAGCCGAGTCACGCTCGATCCTCGATCTCGAGCAGTTCTCGCACCTCCTCGAGATCGTTCGCCCATTCTGGGTCCGGTCGGTGGCGACGCAGAAGGTCCTTGATGTCCCCACCTCGGCCACGATCTATCGGCTCCAGGTGGGCGACTGCTCTTTCTCGCCGCACGATCGTGAAGTGCTCGCCGCGGTGCTCGATCGCGTCGAGCAGGTCGGCGAAGTTCCGGGCGGCATCTGTGGCAGTGATCTCAGGCATGAGATCAGATTATCAGATTAGGGTAGAACTGCCAGCCGCACCGAGCTGGTCACAAGCAGACGGGAGATCGGGCGCGTTGTGCACGATCGGGGCCGACAGGGTGATGGTGTCGAGGCAGGGCTAACTAGAACGTCGCTTGGTTCGATAGCGGTCCCATCAGCTCCACTGAAGGAGCGGATCACCCCAGAAGGGTCCCTCAGACATCGACGATCGATCGGAGGTGCTCGGCCAGATCGGCAGCGTCGATCGAGGAGGACGCCACGCGCATGACGAGTTCGAACACGTCATCGTTCGAGGCCGAAGTCGGATCGATGCCGTTGAGATCGAGGAACACGGCACACGCAGTCCAGCCGAGACGCTTGTTGCCGTCGATCAGAGCATGGTTCTTCACGATCGAGTGCAGAAGCGCTGCCGCCTTGGTGAACGCGTCCGTGTAGGCATCCACCCCGAAGGCAGTTGCTCGCGGCCGGGCGGCTGCTGCGCCGAGGAGGCCGAGATCGCGAATCGGTGGTGGATCGCCGATCAGCCCGGCTGCGAGGAGGACGAGGTCGTCGAGCTCGAGGTACTCGGTCGCCCTGTCGCTCACCGCCCGAGCCGCTCGATGGCGTCGGCGTGGACGCGCATGATCCGCTCGGCCGATGCGACGACCCGATCTCGATGGTCCGCAAGGCCGACGTACTCACGAATCGCACGGCGGGCGAGCTCCTGCATGGAGACGCCCTCGTTGGCAGCGCGTTGCCTCAGCTCACTTTGCTCCTCGTCGGTGAGTCGAAGAGTCATGGCCACGACGGGATGGTATCATACCGATACCATCCCGTCAGAGCCGTCCCCGCACTCTGCGCCCGCCATCGTCGGCGCCACCGAGGGCTACTGAGATGACGCCCGGCCGAGCTTCCCCACGCGTGGGGGTGGGACCAGTGCTGAAGGGAGCCCCTTGGAGGTCTGATCAGTCGGTGAGCACCGCGGAGCGTGAGCACAACACGCCGAGAGTCACGGCGGTCACCCCCTCCGGGCGGCCTCGATGCTGGCGATGTCGATCTTCCCCATGCCCATCATCGCCTCGTACGAGCGCCTCGCCGCGGCAGGGTCTGGGTCTGAGATGGCGTCGAGGAGCGTGCGTGGTGTGATCTGCCACGACACGCCCCACTTGTCCTTGCACCACCCGCACGCGCTCTCCTCACCATCGTTGTCCACGATCGCGTTCCACAACCGGTCGGTCTCGGCTTGGCCGTCGGTGGCGATCTGGAAGGAGAACGCCTCGTTGGGGCGGAACTCAGGTCCGCCGTTCAGACCGACGCAGGGGATCCCGCAAACCGTGAAATGAACGATGAGGATGTCGCCCTCGTGGCCGTTCGGGTAGTCGCCCGGGGCGCGAAGTGTCGTTCCTACCTCGCTGTCGGGAAAGGTCTCGGCATAGAACTGCGCTGCATCGGCCGCCGTCCCGTCGTACCAGAGACAGATCGTGCTCTTGTTGGCCATGGCATCCTCCTTGAGACGGGTGAGCAGCACCGACTGCTATCGGCCGGTGCGCTCGCGGTGCTTGCACCCTGGCCAGCAGCATGGTCGACGCCGGCCTTCCTCCAGCTCTTCCTGCGTCCGACGGATGCGGCGTTCACGGGTCGGCTCCTTCTTGGCATCCTCGACCCAGCAGATGAACTCATTGCGGGCGAGGGGTGTGATGAGTCTCCATGCATCGAGTGCTGTGATGTTGGCGATCAGCGCCTTCCGTAGGTCCGCTGGAAGCTTGTGCACCACGCCACCTGGCACTTGCGAGCTAGTCACAGGCCTAACGCTAACGGGGCTTCGCCCCAGCCCGACGATTCCAGTGGTCGGGATAGGATCCTCGGCCCCTCATCTCTCGGTGCGCTCGGTGAAGCCGTCGCGATATGGGCGTCGTGTCGGCTCCCCGATGTGTACCGCGAGGGGTCCACGGCTGAAGCTCTCGACGGGATCCGCATTGGTCGATCTACCTACGTGGTGCAACCGTCCAAGAACGCGGCTAGCGCGGTGGTGACCTCGACTGGCCTCTCGAGCGGCGTGTGGTGACCGGCACCAGGGATAACTTCGAGGATGGCTCTCGGGATGCTGGCGGCCAGCTCTTGGGCGTGCGCCGGCGGCGTCAGCGCGTCAAGCTCTCCGACCAAGACGAGCGAGGGGACCTCGAGCGCTGCGAGCTTCTCGAGATCGATCTGGCGCCGCTCGATCACGGCTCGAGTAGCGAGCTCGTAGCCGAGTCGATCATGGGAGAGGCGAAGCGCGACCTCACGTTCGACGAGGTCAGGGTTGGCGTCCCGCCAGGGTGCGCCGAAGAAGGCAGGCACCGCGAGGTCACGAATGAAGTCCTCGCGGACGGACTCCGGTGCGTACCGCAGTCGATCAAGGTTCGCCGATATCGCCCCGACGCGATCAGGAGGCTCCGCACGCGCTGAGGTGTCGAGCAGAGCCATCGCGCGGACCAGCTCGGGGTGGTCGATCGCGACCCGCATGAAGACCATGCCGCCCTGGGAGAGCCCGACGAGGCTGGCGGGGCCTGCATCGAGGCTGGCGATCAGCTCTGCCACATCGCGCGCGAGGTCATCAAGAGACCAGCCGCCGGCATCGAAGGTGGTGCGATCGCCATGGCCTGGCCAGTCAAGCGTGAGACAGCGGTATCGATCGCGGAGTGCGTGAACCTGATCATCGAACATGTGCCTGTCACAGGAGAGGCCGTGGCCGAACAGCACGAGCGGCCCGTGCCCGATGTCGTCGTAGTCATAGACCGTCTTGATGGTCTCGAATCTGGGCATGGCTCCTCCCTGGGTGAACTTCGGCTCATCGCCACAGCGGGGCATGTGCGCGACTGTCAACGACCTCCACCAGCGCCAGTGCAACTATGCCTGTTGAGCATGGTCAGGCCTCGTCTGTGAGCTGGAAGTAGCCGGGGACGTCGGCATGAGGAGTGTCTAGGTAGATCTTCGCCTCGACCGTCGAGAACCGGCCGTGGGCCCAACGCACCTCGACATGACCGGTGACCTCGCGGTCGATACAGGTAGCGCGGTCGCCGAGCGTGGCGGTCCACGTGACTCTCGGCTGGCCTGCCGGCACACCCTTTACGCACAGCTCCTTCAGGCAGAAGCTCTGCCGCCAGTCCCAGGGGGTTCCGATGCGAAGTTGCAGCGGTCCCTCCGGGGACGAGCCGAGGACGAAATACGGAGCCGCCCCCAGGCGCAGCAATCGCCAGAGCATCTCCTCCTTGCGCGCGTCGGTCGTCATCTGCTGCCGCCACAGGTCCGCAGAGCGCACGGCGACGGTGCCCGACAGCTCTCTCCAGACAGGCAGCAGTGCCCGGGGCCAGGCCCTGCCACATGTATCCCGGATCCTGGCGATCTGCGCGGCTGTGAGCTCCTGATGCCGGGCCGGCAGCATCTCGAGCCCGACGAACCGTCTGACGCAGCTGTAGAAGTGATGGAACTCCTCTGGTGCAGACGACGCGTACCACGAGCTCGAATCTGCTCGCTCGGTTCGATCGGCCAGCCTGCGCAGGAAGAGGTTCGCTGGCGAGCTGTTGGCAAGGATCTTCGACTGGTACTTGCAACTCACCAGGTAGACGTGGTCGACGCGGAGGTCTGCTGGCAACGCGTCGTAGCCGGGCTGGTGGTGAGGTCCCTTCCATTCGATGAGCAGCGGAGCTCGACCTCTCAATCCCTGTGGGGATTCGAGGAAGGATCGACCGTTCGCCCAAGCCGCTTCGAAGGCCGCAGCGTGCTCGCCGGTCGCGAAGGCGCCTTCGATGCGGTCCCAATGGCACGGTCTGACGTTTTGCAACTCCCTCGGGCGGGTAGCGAGCGCGGTGGCGAGGTCGCCGATGCCGGTCATGCCGAGACCGGTGACGATCTCGGTGATCTCGGTGAGGATTCGCGGCACCGGTCAGCGACGAATCAACGAGGCCAGCAGAACGCGGAACCGAAACGGCAGGCCGTGACCCGCGATCGGTGACTGGTCGACACAGGGCACCCGCGGACGCCCAGCCGGTGCCGTCGGGCGCGACGATGGACTTGACGGTGTCACTCGAGTGCCGCCGCATGGCCCAGCTCGGCGTATTCGCGAAGGCGCTTGTGGTCCTGGTTGTTCATGAGCTCGATGACGTCGAGAACAGGGCGACCCGGTCCTTGCACGACACGCAGCGCCCGGTGGCCGGGCGTTCCCTTGACCGGGGCTTCTGTGGTCAGCAGAACCAGAGGCATTCGTCGGCCACTCAGCTGTTGGCTCTCGTTCAGGACAGCGGCCTTGCCGAGTGACTTCCACAAGGTGTCGGCCTTGCGTAGCCCCGAACGGGTCGAGGTGAACGCGCCAGAGACGTCGAAGGCCCATTGGTCGCCTCGTCGGTCTGATGCCACGAAGCTCAACACGATGCCCAAACCCTTGGGCTTGGACTCGGCGCGGATGTCGGAGAACCCGCACTCGGTGAGGAGCACCTCAGCCAGCTCGCGGGCTTGGCGGCCTTCGCGGATGGCGCGGGCTCGAAGGCTTTCGCTGTCGTTGACAACAGCTCGTGCGGGCAACTCGACCCGCGGAGCCTCGACTGGGCCTTCGGCTGACGCGGCGAGCCTCTGGCGCTCGTCGGCGACGCGTTGCTCGGCGATGGCCGCGTACTGGTGGTCGGTGTCGAACCCGAGGTAGTGGCGCGCGGTTCGCACTGCGGCGACGGCTGTGCTGCCTGAACCCATGAACGGATCGAGGACGACGTCACCTTCGTAGGTGTACAGATCGATCAGGCGCTTCGGCAGATCGACAGGGAAGGGAGCGGGATGGCCCACTCGGGTGGCGCTCTCAGAAGCGATCTCCCACAGGTCGGTCGTGGCCTCCATGAACTCGTCGCGGGAGATCGTTGCAGTGGATGGTAGGCCCAGCTCGAGTCGTTGCGCTGGCGTGAGAGCTCTGTCGAAGCGGCCCTTGCTGGCGATGACGATGCGTTCGGTGATGTCACGCAACACCGGATTCGAAGGGCGCTGGAAGGTGCCCCACGCACAGGACCCGCCCGCAGCCCGGCCCTTCCACCAGATGACCTCGCCTCGTAGCAGCAGGCCCAGCTCTTGGAGGATCTCGGTCACATCACCTGACAGCGAACGGTAAGGCCGGCGGCCCAGGTTGGCCACGTTCACAGCTATGCGACCACCCGGCTCGAGCACGCGCTTGCACTCCGCGAAGACCTCACGGAGAAGCTCGAGATACTCGAAGTAGTCACCCGGGACACCACCGACCCCGAGGTCTTGCTCGTACTGCTTGCCAGCGAAGTACGGAGGAGATGTGACCACCAGAGCGACCGAGTTGGTCGCGACACGAGACATCTGACGGGCGTCTTCCACATAGATCGCGTCTAGTTCGGTGGGTCGGGTGACGGTCGTGTCAGTCGAGACTTCGGGAGGGACGAACCGGTCATAGAACGCTGATGCGTCGTGACCCTCGCGGCGTCCTGAACCGAAGTCGGTAGTTGACGTCGGCCGTCGACCCCGCCCGTTGCGCGAGGCGGAGAGTGGAGTGAGGGTCATGGTCCGGTGCGGGTGGGCCGTTGCCCAGCGGTTGACAACACCTTGCTGGCAGCTGGAAGACGTTGGAGGTACTCAGTCAGGGCCTGGGTGACGAGCAGGTTTGCTGACACGTCCCGGTCCGACGCGGCCAGCCGCAGCTGCCTGTGGAGAGACTCGGGTATCCGGACAGCTGTCGCGATCCGTCTTTCATCGGAGATCCGGGGACGGCCCATGAGCCAACCCTAACCAGGGGGAGTGACGGGATAGTGGATAGTGCGCGCACAAACGCGCGCTATGGTCGTCGACCCCTCGTCGGCGACTGCCCCCCATGACCACGCCAGCGGACCCATGGGTCGACGCGCCACCGGTGGCCCACCCATGGCGCGTACCCCCATCGGTGGCCAACTCCAACCAACGCTGCCTCGCTCACTGCACGGTGAACGTGACGACGT
This sequence comes from Microthrixaceae bacterium, assembly GCA_023264915.1. Lineage (GTDB taxonomy): Bacteria > Actinomycetota > Acidimicrobiia > Acidimicrobiales > Acidimicrobilacustridaceae > JACPNV01. The sequence continues at coordinate 9,747 of JAHFUU010000015.1, forward strand.
CGGTGTGCTCCATGTGTCCGTCTTTGGTCTCGTGGCCACACCCGCGGTAGCAGTAATGGGCGATCACCTTGCCTGACCCAGATGAATCACCTGCGACGATGTGATACGTGCGCGTTCCCCCGCTCCCGACGCTCCCGCCAGAGCTGGACTCGTAGTCCGATCCGTCGACGCGGCCGTTCTCCACTCCAGCGATCTCGAAGTCATCGCCGATCGAGCTGTTGACGTAAGTGACCACGTCGAACCTACCGCCCGGCTTGACGGTGGGTCCGGCTACGACGTTGTTGGCGCTCGACGATATGGCGCTCAGGGAGACCGAAGGCGGCTTCGTGCAAGCCGATGCGATGAGTGCCACGACGGCCGTGGCCACGACGGCCACCTGCCGGGTTCTGCGGGATCTGGTCCTGCAGTGTCGGCCGGATGTGAGGCTGGTGGCATGGAGCCACGCCGAAACGACATTCGTTGGTCGTCTCATGCGTTCTCCTCCTCTTTAGGGCTAACGGTTCTTGGATGCCGAGTAGACGTGGAACTGGTCGAGCCATTCAGGGGTGACAAGATCGACAGCGTCGAAACCAGCTGCTTGCATCATCTCGATGGCGAGCGGTGGTCCCCAGCAATCACCCAGGCCCAGCCCGCCCTGGGAAAGTGAGACGGACATGCAATGAAGGGTTGACACCGAGTAGCGCCACGCTCCCAGCGGGTCGGACAGGTTGTCCGCGAGATCGCTCGAGGCCTGCGAGTCGATGCACAAGAAGGTGCCGCCGGGTCGCAAGGCGGCCCAGATCCCGTCGAGCACCCTCTGAGGATGCGCCTGGTCATGGATGGCGACGATGGCCATCATCAGATCGAACTCACCCTCGAGGTGCGCTGCGTCCTGCTTCTCGAACCTGACGTTCTGGAGGCCCCACTCCGTTGCCTCTGTTCGCCCGAGCAGGAGGGCGTCATCCATCAGGTCAACTCCCACGAAGCGGCTGTCGGGGAAGGCCCGGGCCAACACGTTGACGGCGTGTCCGGCTCCACAACCCACGTCGCACACATCGATCCCGGACTCGAGCCGTTCTCTGAGGCCTTCGACGAGGGGGACGATGCCGTCGACGAGGGCTGCATCAGCAAAGGCCCGACCCTGGATCGCCATGGCTTTGGCGAACTTCGGGTAGCGGTCATAGCCCAGCCCACCACCCTCACGGAAGCATTGGATGATCTCGTCCTCGACGGGAGCGAGAAAGCCGACCATCGTCATCCACGCGGCCATGTTGGACGGGCCTGCAGCACGGGTGAGATAAGCGGCCCTGCCTTCGGGCAACCTGAATGTTGCGGTCGATGCGTCATAGTCGACGACGCGCCCGCAGGCCATGGCGCTCAGCCACTCGCGCACGTAGCGTTCGTCGAGCTCGGCCGCCTCGGCTATCTCGTGGCTCGAGGCCCAGGGCATTCCCGACATCGTGTCGAACAGCTTTGTTCGGTGCCCGATGCTCAACAGCACGGCCAGGAGCCCACTGTTCATCACATCGAGCATCCGGCCAGCGAACTCCTCGGATGACTCGATTGAGCTTGCCATCGCCATGTGCTCCCTCTTCTGCGCGCTCGGTCGGAGACTAGCGGGCCTACGCCGCGGCTCGACGAGTCATGTGGCTGGGATGGGATCCGCGGCCCCTCATCTGTTGGGGCGCTGTCGGCGCTGACACCTGGTTCAGCGTCTAGACCGCTCAGGGTGCCCTGGAGACCTGACGGGTGACGGTGACGGTCGGCAGAGCGCGGTTCTCAGGGCGCCCGTTCAGGTGCCGAGCGGGGGAACCGGTTGTGGCGGCGGTGGGCCCACGTAGCGGGCCGAGGGGCGGATGATGCGGTTGTCAGCAGCCTGCTCGAGGATGTTGGCACACCAGCCGATGACCCTCGACGAAGCGAACGTGGGGGTGAACAGCTCGCGGGGCAGCCCGCACCGGTCCATCACCACGCCCGCGTAGAACTCGACGTTCGCATAGAGCTCGCGCCCAGGCTTCAACTCGGCGAGAACATCCACGACGGTGGCCTCGACGCTCACGGCGAAGTCGGCCATCTCACCCCCCAGGCTCTGCGCCACACCCTTCAACAAGACCGACCGGGGGTCGTCTGTCTTGTAGACGCGGTGTCCGAAGCCCATGATGCGGTCGCCGCTCTCGACGGCGTTGCGGACCCAGGCGTCGGCGTTGGCGGGATCGCCGATGGCATCGAGCATGTCGAGAGCACGGCTGGGGGCACCACCGTGCAGGGGGCCAGAGAGGGCACCGATGGCCCCCACGACCGAGGAGCCGAGGTCCGCGCCGGTCGAGGTGATGACACGCGCGGTGAACGTGGATGCGTTGAACCCGTGGTCGATTGTGGAGATCTGGTATTGCTCGATGCCGCGGGCATGAGCCGGATCGGGTATCTCGCCAGTCAGCATGTACAGGTAGTTGGCCGAGTAGCCCAGCTCGGGATGAGGGTCGATCGGTTCGAGGCCTGAGCGGAGCCGGTACAGGGCCATGATCATCGTCGGGATCCCAGCGCAAACCCGCATGGCGTCGGCCTTGAGCTCGTCTGCGGTGATGTCAAGTGAGGGCTTCATGTCCGCGTCAGCGGCAAGCACCGAGACTGCGGTCCGCAAGGCATCCAGTGGTGCGAAGGTCTTCCCTGCCCCGGCAATTGCCGGCAGGAGCCCCTTGATGCTGGCGGGCAGGCAGCGGAGCTCGTTCACGCGTGCGACGAACTCATCGTGATGCGTCCGGTCCGGCAGCTCACCCTCGAACATCAGGTACCACACGTCCTCGATGGAGCGCTTCTCGGCCAGCTCGACGGCGTTGTACTGGCGGTAGTGATAGAAGCCCTCGATGCCTCGGACATCGCCGACCTCGGTCTCGGCGACGATCACTCCCGCCAGACCTTTCGGTGCTTCCATCTGGCCCGGGGCCTCGACTGGCTCGAGGCTGGCCATCTTCATCAGGTCGCGCATGGAGACGATGCCGACCAGTGAGTTGTCCTCTACCACCGGTATATGGCGGTAGCCGAAGTCAGACAGGCGGGCAAAGGCCTTGACGACTGACTCGTCAGGAGTGACCGTGTAGGGCCGCTCGGTCATCCACTCGGCCACCTTGGTGGCCGTGGCGTCGCCGCCCGCAGCGGCGAACCGAACCGTGTCGCGCTCGGTGAGGATTCCGATCGGGCGATTGCCGTCGACGACCACCACCGATCCGACACCCTTGTTCTTCATGCGGGTGGCAGCGTCGGAGATGACCGCTGATGGGGATGCGGTGACCACCGGGTGGGACATCACCTCGGCGACCGTCCTGATCACGGCACCATCGGCCATGGCTTCTCCTTGGACAAAGTTCACGACTGGGGCATCGGGACCCTGGTGATGCGGGCTGGCGCCGCCGGGTGTCCCAGGCGGCCTCGTCGCCGCCGAAGAGCGCACTGCTCAGCCTATTCGCTGCGCGGCGAGCCTGTAGACCCGCACGGATCTGGCCGATCCTCAAGACGTGCCGGCTCAGGAAGAGATCACTGCTGAAGTCATAGGTTCAGCCCGCGAACGCGTCGTAGATGTCATGAGGATCACGAATCAACCCTTGTGCGGGTTCGGTCCGGGCCGTGGCACAGCTGCCAAAGGTGCCATCCACCGGTGCTCCGGGGTCCGGCGGACGATGGTGATGCCATGAGCGCCCAGGCCGCGGTGCTGTTCGGGCCAGAGAGCAGCGTCGTCACTGAAGCGGTTCAGGTCATGCCGAGGCGGTTGAACCACCGGACGGTGATCGAGCTCTACCGGGCCCACCATCTGAACCTGGTTCGTCTTGCGGCTCTCGTCGCCCCAGAAGACGGGATGGCGGAGGACCTCGTACAAGAGGCATTCGTCCGGCTGTACAAGGCGTGGCCACGCATCCGCGAGACCGAGAAGGTGTCAGCGTACCTGCGAGCCACCGTCGTCAACCTGGCTCGAGGCAGGGGCCGGCGGATCACCACCGCCCGACGCCATGTTCCCGGGCCACCCGCCGACTCGGCTTCAGCAGAGGACGTCGCGATGAGATCCCAAGCCGGAAGCGAGATCGTCGGCGAGCTTCGCCGGCTACCTGCACGCCAGCGCGAATGCCTCGTCCTGCGGTACTTCGAGGGCCTGCGCGAGGGTGAGATCGCAGCCACCCTGGGGATCTCGTTGGGATCTGTCCGTACCCACACAACGCGAGGGATGGCTGCTCTCAGGGCCCACCTGGTCGGCCAGATCCCGAG
>JAHFUU010000310.1 GCA_023264915.1 Microthrixaceae bacterium
GTGGACCAACGGATCCACTTCTGACAACCCCCTGATCAACCGGGCGATCCAGGGGCAGTACGCGCCGGGCTCGACGTTCAAGCTGGTGACCGCCAACGCCGCCTTGAGCCAGGGTCTCATCAACGCCAACACCACCGTCAACGACGGTGGTGTGTTCAAGTTCGGGAACCAGTCGTTCCACAACGCCGGCGGTGCAGCGTACGGCCCTGTTTCGATGCGCCGCGCCATCACGGTGTCGAGCGACGTCTTCTTCTACTCGCTGGGTGCGCGTTACTGGAACGACCGCGACAAGTGGGGCGACGGGCTCCAGCAGGCCGCTGAGCAGTTCGGGTTCAACCAGCCGAGCGGGGTGCCCCTGCCTGGCGAGGAAGGTGGGCACGTGCTGACACCAGAGGCCAAGAAGCAGCTCCACGACCAGAACCCCAAGGCCTTCCCTGACGCCACATGGTACGGGGGTGAGACCGTCCAGTTGGCCATTGGCCAAGATGTCGTCGCGGTCACCCCACTCCAGCTGGCAAACGCCTACGCCACGTTCTCCCAGAAGGGTGTCCGATACAAGCCCCAGATCGCGATCAAGACCGTGAAGGCGGGCACGACCAACGTTCTTGACCCCGCGAACGACGTCGAGGTCTTCCCCGTCGAGAAGCGGGCCGAGTTCCCGATCGCCGCCAACGTGTTCGACCCGATATTCCTCGGGTTGGTCGGTGTCCCCGACAAGAGCCAGGAAGGTACCGCGGGTGCGGTGTTCGGGGGCTGGGATCTGAAGGCGTGGCCCATTGCCGCCAAGACCGGTACCGCCCAGGTCAAGGGCAAGGCAGACACGTCGCTGTTCGTGGCCTACGGTCCGGCCAACGCTCCCCAGGTCGTAGCGGTGGCGGTCCTCGAGCAGGCGGGGTTCGGTGCGGAGGCCGCCGCCCCGGTGGTGCGCAAGGTGCTCGAGCCGCTCGCGGGCCAGACCCCCCCATCTTTCCCGGCAACCGCTGGGGCGCCAGGCCAAACGGCCGCGCCGGCCCAAGCCGGTGGGCAACAGGCGGTCAGGCCAGCGGGTCCGGGTGCCCCTGGTGCAGGTGGAGCCGGTGGCGGCCAGCAGCCCGTCGCGACCCTCCCTCCGACGACGCCGACCACGACCAGGGCGGGTCGGCCAGCTGCCGGGGGGCGATGATGCTGGGAGCCTCAACGGTTGAATCACGTGAGGCGCGAGTCAACCTTGGGGGGGCGATGATGGTGGCAGCCTCCCTCACGGCCCCGTCGTCGCGACCTCGTGCCACCGACACCAGCCGGCGGGACCTCACAGCGGCATGGCGCCATGTCGATGTGGTCCTAGTGGTGTGCACGCTTGCTGTGGCCGCGCTCGGGACACTGATGGTGTTCAGCGCCACCCGGGCAAGAGGTGTCCCGGGGACGGCGGACACGACCTTCTTGAGGCGCGAGGCGGTGTTCATGTTGCTCGGGATCGGCGTCATGGTCGGCGTGACCCTGTTCGACTACCAGCGCATCACCAACTGGATATGGCCTGTCTACGCGGCAGCGCTGCTGCTGTTGGTTCTGGTCGTGTCACCTCTGGGCCAGCGATCCAACGGTGCCAAGGCATGGTTTGGCTTCGGACCGTTCCAGATGCAGCCTGCGGAGTTCGCCAAGATCGCGCTCATGGTAGTGCTGGCAGCAGTCATGGCCGGCTACAAGGGCGACGTCGACCTGAAGAGGTTGGCGATCCTGGTGGTGATCGCCGGCATACCGATGGTGCTGATCATGCTTCAGCCCGACCTCGGCATGGTGTTGATCCTCGTGTTCGTGTTCATGGGGATGCTGCTCGTCAGCGGGATCAGGGGCCGTCACATCTTGTTGCTGACCCTCGTCGGCTGCATGGGTGTGTGGGGTGTGTTCAGCTCGAACGTGCTGAAGCAGTACCAGAAGGACCGGCTGACGACCTTCCTCGACACGACCAGCACGGGCACCTCCACCGCCCCGGCTGGCAGCGACGGCGCCGATGGTTCGGGGGCCAAGGGGTCTGACCAGGAGCGCGCGGCAAGGCGGGGCGCGGCCACCTACAACGTCGAGCAGAGCCTCAACGCAATAGGGGCGGGAGGCATGTTCGGGCAGGGCTTGTTCGAGGGGAAGCAGACCCAGCTGGGCTTCGTGCCCGAGCAGCACACCGACTTCATCTTCACCGCTGTCGCCGAGGAGCTCGGTTTCGTCGGGGCTGCGACCCTGCTCGGCCTCTATGCCGTGATCATGTGGCGCATCTGGCGGGCGGCGTCGTTGTCGCGTGACACGTTCGGCAGCCTGATCTGCGTCGGTGTGCTGTCGTTCATGATGTTCCAGGTGTTCGAGAACGTCGGCATGACGATGAACATCATGCCCGTTACCGGCATCCCCCTTCCCCTGATGTCATATGGCGGATCCAGCATCCTCACGACCTTCCTCGCAGTCGGGCTGGTACTCAACGTCCACATGCACCGGTTCCGCTGAGCTCTGCTCCGGAAACGACGCTTCATCTCCCTTGCTGGCCGCCCGGGGAGCACCGTCGAGGGACCTCGACGTGTTGACGGCGATGGTCGAGCCGGCAGCTGTGCGGCAAGGCGGGACTGACGTCCTGAGAGCATCGGTGGGACTTCGGACTTGTGGGTGGGAGTCCGGTAGGCTTGGCCCGACATGACCACCATCTGGCCAGAGCTCGAGCTCTTGCTGGCCAAGGTTCAGAAGCCGGCACGCTACATCGGTCTTGAAGATGGTTCACAGCGACCCGATCACGACCAGCGAAAGGTGGGGTGGCTTCTCGTATATCCCGACACGTACGAGATAGGGCTTCCCAACCAGGGCCTGCAGATCCTCTATGAGATCCTCAATGAGCGCGAAGACGCTTTGGCCGAGCGTGCCTATGCGCCCTGGACCGATCTTGACGCCCTGCTTCGCAGCAGTGGGCTCCCGCTCTTCTCCGTCGATACCCATCGGCCCGCGGGAGAGTTCGACGTGTTGGGGTTCAACCTGTCCGCAGAGCTCGTCTACACGAACGTGCTCAACTGCATCGACCTCGCCGGCGTACCGTTGCGCAGCGCCGACCGGCGCAGCGAGCACCCTCTGGTGGGGGCAGGTGGCCACTGCACCTATAACCCCGAGCCGTTGGCTGATTTCTTGGACTTCGTGGTCCTTGGTGACGGTGAAGAGGTGGTCGGCGAGATCACCGAGGTCCTGTCGGGGTGGAAGGCAGGCGGTCGAGGCGAGGGGTCACGACAACGTGTTCTGATCGACCTTGCCCAGGTGCCCGGGGTCTATGTCCCGTCGCTCTACGCACCCCGGTACGAAGGTGCGGATCTCGTGGCAGTCGAGCCAACCGTGAGCGAGGCCCCCGAGACGGTCTACAAGCGGGCGATTGCCGATCTGGCCGCTTGGCCGTACCCGCGGCGCCAACTGGTTCCCCTGACCGAGGTCGTGCACGACCGCCTCAACGTCGAGCTGTTCCGGGGATGCACGCGTGGTTGCCGGTTCTGCCAGGCCGGGATGGTCACTCGGCCGGTACGGGAACGCCCCGCGGACCAGGTCCGTCACATGGTGGCCGAGGGCCTGCGCCGCACTGGTTATGACGAGGTGGCCTTGACGTCGCTCTCCTCTGCTGACTTCTCTGGCATCAGCGAGGTCGTGGCTGACGCCATCGCGGACCCCGCCGGTGGCAACGCCGTGACGGTGTCCCTTCCCAGCCTGCGTGTCGACGCGTTCGGGGTCGACATCGCGGCCGAGATCCACAAGGCTCGTCGAACCGGGCTCACCTTCGCCCCAGAAGCGGGCACGTGGCGGATGCGCCAGATCATCAACAAGCTGGTCCGCGAGCAGGATCTGTACGCGGCAGTCGAGGCCGCATACTCACACGGTTGGCGCAGGATGAAGCTCTACTTCCTGACGGGCCTGCCCTCTGAGACCGATCAGGACACTCTTGGCATCGCCGAGCTTGCCCGCAACTGCGTCACCATCGGCCGCAGCCATCACAACAGCGGCGCTTCGGTGACCGTGTCGGTAGGGAGCCTCGTTCCCAAGCCCTTCACGCCGTTCCAGTGGTTCGGGCAGAACACCACGGCCGAGCTGAGCCGCAAGATCGGCTTGCTTCGCGACGATCTGCGCAAGGGCCGTAAGGACAAGGGGCGCCCGTCGGCAAACTCTGGTGTGCAGCTGAAGTGGCACGACCCGCGCGCGACCCTCATCGAGGGCCTCATGAGCCGGGGCGACAGGAGGCTCGGGCCGGTCATCGAGCAGGTGTGGCGCCGCGGCGGTTCGTTCCAGGAATGGTCAGAGCTCTTCGCGCACGACTTGTGGGTCGAGGCGATGGCAGCTCATGGCTTGTCGATCGACTGGTACGTGCACCGCCACCGCAGCGAGGACGAGGTGCTCCCGTGGGATCATCTGTCTGCGGGATTGCACAAGGACTTCTTGTGGCAGGAGTGGCGGGACGGGCT
>JAHFUU010000311.1:0-1566 GCA_023264915.1 Microthrixaceae bacterium
GCCACGATCGGTGCACCGATCTGAACCCGCGGGTTCGCGGGGCGGAAGTTGAACTGGAGCACCTTGGCCTGGTTGTCAGGTTGCTGCACGAAGTCGACGAACTTGGCGGCGCCGTCCCTTTGCTGAGCCGTGACCCAGGAAGCGTTCAGGATGAACAGGGGGTTGTCAGAGAAGATCGACCCTTCCTTTGGGTAGATGGCAACGAGCGGGACCTTCGGCTTCCTGAGCTCCTCACCGCTGTCGAGCTTGCCGTCGGGGTTGCCGAGGTTGTAGTCGATCACCGACTTCTCTTCTACGGCCACAGCAGACGCGTAGCTGTAGGGGTTGCCCCGCTGGTCGGCGCGGTACCAGTTGTTCAAGAAGGTGAGTGTCGTGTCGCCGTAGTGGACCACCGCGGACTCGACTGCCCTGTCGAAGGCCTGCACGTCGGGCTGGGCGATCTGCTCGGTGGTCAGGTCCTTGTTCGTTCCTGTGGCCGCGTAGTTCTGCGCGATCAGCGCCGACAGCCCGCTGGTGGAGAAGTTGGGGTTGGTCTTGCCCAACTTGAACTGGCCCCACTCGGGATGACCGTAGGAGGCCCATCCCTTGGTGTCCTTGGCGAGCTTGAAGATGTCGCTCCAGCCGATTGCGGTGTTGGGCCACCCGAGTGCTTCGGCCATCGGCTTGGGCATCGCGATCACGAGTGGCGTGTTCATGAAAGGAGTGCCCTTGCCTGCCATCGCGGCCTGGCCCTTCTCTGACAAGCGCTGGTCGGTGATCGCGCCCCAGGAGCTGGACGCCGGTGACCAGATCACTGGCTGCGGGTCGTTGTCAGAAGTCGCCCAGCCCTCGACCAGCTGCTGGGCGCCGGCGCCAGAGGCCTTGGCCTTGGGGTCGATCGCCACCCGCTTGTCGCCGGCCTTGAGCTGGGTGCCGTTGAAGGCCTTTGCCATCTCGGTGAGGAGATCGATCTTCTCGGGTGAGACGGCTATGGGCACCCTGATGCAGTCCTCGGGCCTGCACTGTCCCACGACCGAGCTCTCGTCAGATGTGGTCTGCTTGGACGCGCATGCAACGGCAGACAGGGTCAGCATCACAGCCGCCGCCGCACTCGCTCCTGTGCGCACCCATGGCCGGTACGCGTTCTGGCGCACATGCCATCTCATGTGGCCGCACCCCAGGCTCGAGCCAGGGCCTGCTGGGCGCCAGGCTTTGGGAGCTGCGAGTCAGCAGGGATCGGGGTCGCGCTCGAAAGGCCGCTCGCCAGCGGCTGGCCGTCTACGCGCCACCCGGTTCTTGCCAGGGCACTGGCGGAGTCGCCCGACTCAAGCTCGTTCTTCAACCGCTCTCCAGGTTCGGACCCACTGATCGGGGCCAGCACCACGTCGGTGGTGGCCAACGGGGAAGGGTAGAGGATGCTCAGCCGGTCCTTGTCGCGGCTGGCCTCGACTCCTGGGCCTGCCTGCGCTTCGAGGGCACCCACGAGGTTGGGCGGGGCGGGGAAGACGCTGAGAAGCCGGTCGAGGGGTACCTGGCCGCTGAGGTTCACCGAGGCCGAGGTCCGGGAGAGCTGACCGAACCAGTCCC
>JAHFUU010000311.1:1576-4424 GCA_023264915.1 Microthrixaceae bacterium
ATCCAGGTCGTTGGTGGCCACGTTCGGAGTCGAGAAGTAGGAGGCGGCCGCAGCGCTGACCGCTGACATGGCAGTGGCCGTCACGTTGGGGTCACCGAGAACGGGTTGCAGCTCGCCCCAGGACTGCTGGCCTCCGAGCTCGGACCACTGCCTGCCTGCGTTGTCACCGGCGCAACGCCAACTCACCTGGCCCCCGCACCTGGCGGCCAGGACCTTCAGGCGCTCTGCGGACCCGACCATGACGACCGGGGACCGGGCGAGGACCCGGCTCGGGTCACCGAAGATCGCATCGAGGCCTGCCCTTGACCGGTTGTCGGTGACGAGGTCCACGTAGGACCGCGGCACGAGCCAGGCGTCGATCGGTGTCGCGGACCTGTTGAACCCAGCTCCGGTGACCTTGCCCAGGCTCCTGCCGGCGTCGTCGATGACCACCGTGAGGTTCGGGTTGCCGGCTCGAAGCGCCTCGCACGCGGGAGCGACCTCGGTCGCGCACCAGAGCGTGGCCCTTGACCTTTCGTTCTGATCCGCCTGCCTGGCATCTTGGCCCCGGGATCGCAGCACCATCGCACCAGCCAGCATCACCGCTACTGCAACGACGGCCAAAGCCCTCTTCATGCACGAAACGTACCAACCACACCGAGGCCGACCGCGTCAGGCTCCTCGCTGGCCGCCACTCAGCTCCTCGACGTCTTCAGCAATGAGGGTGACGAGCTGCTCGTCGGTGGGATCCTGAAGTGCCACGATCCTGGTGGCCTGCCGGGCGACAGCATCCTCGAACAGGTTGCGCGCGAGTCGGCCGTTGCCGAAGCCCTTCTCGCGAGGAACCGAGTCGAACCGCTCCCTGACCTTGGCGCGGGCCCTCTCGTCGCAGCGGTAGTTGCTCTGCTTGCCGAGCGACTCGAAGATGGCGACGAGCTCGTCGGTGGTGTAGTCGGGGAACTCGATGGTCTTGGGGAAGCGCGACTCGAGCCCCGGGTTCGAAGCGACGAACTCGCCCATCTCGTCGGGGTAGCCGGCTGCGATGACCACGACACGATCGCGGCGATCCTCCACGAGCTTGACGATCGTGTCGATCGCCTCCTTGCCGAAGTCCTGCTCGGAGCCGCGCACCAGGGCGTAGGCCTCGTCGATGAGCAAGACACCGCCGTCGGCCTGATCGAACACCTCGGTGACCTTGGTGGCGGTCTGGCCGACGTATCCGACCACGAGTCCCGAGCGGTCGGTCTCGACCAGGTGGCCACGCTCGACGACGTTCAGAGTGCGGTAGATCTGGGCCAGCAGGCGCGCGACAGTGGTCTTGCCAGTGCCCGGATTGCCGGTGAAGATCAGGTGGCGGCTCGTGTGGTGCACGGGCAGGTGGCGCGCAGCTCGAAGGTTCTGCACCTTGATCAGGTTCGCGACGAGCTTCACCTCTTCCTTGACACCTGCCATCCCGATCAAGGAGTCAAGCTCGGCAAGCAGCTCATCGAGCGGCCTCGGCGGACCGAGCTCACCGGCCAGCTCGTCAGCTGTCTTGGCCCCACCTGAGTCGGCCCCGCCGCGGGCCGCTGCGCTGTCGCCTTCTGGCTTTGGACCAGATCCTACATCAGCCCCGGGTCCGGCTTCGGTGCCGGGTCCGGCGGGTCCGTCCGTCGAGCCAGGGGTGTGTGCCGCCGGGGACCCGTGCCCGCGAGCACCGTTGGTCGGCGTAGCGTTGCCGGGTTCGGGCGCAGCTCCGTCGGCGTGGTAGCGGGGCTGGCCGGTGATGCGTGCGAGAAGCATGCCCCTGAAGTCCTCGATCGCCAGGAGCTCGGTGCGGCTGGTGTGGGCATCGACGGATGCGACCATGTGGGCGATCGCCATCGCGTGCTGCGCATAGGACGTCGAACAGGAGGTGCCGCGGCGGTTGTCGAGCTCGAGGAGTATCTCGAACATGTCCGAGGGCGCAGACAGGAACGCCCGCTTTCGTGCAGTCAGCCCCTGGCGCCGTGCCTGGCCAGGGGTGGTCGTGGCAAGGGCGGGGTCGATGAGGGGAGCGAAGGCGTACAGCATCGACGAGAGCTCCTCGTCGGTGGCGAGGCCGTCCGCGTCGATGAAGGCGGTGGTCAGGTTGAACGCCTCGTTGATGACGTCGTCACGGGCTCGCGATGGATCACCGCCGGACTGCGCGTAGATGAGCTCGAGCGGCGGCGTCAACGCTCGCATGAACTCCTCGACCGCCACATCGAGGCCCATGTCGACGGTCACGGCGCGCTCGTCCCCACGGCGGGGGACCTTACTTCCGCAGCCTGCACGCCCGAGCACCGCTGGCAGCTCGTGGGATGTGCCCACCAGCTGGTGCGTCGGCGCCTCCAGGCCAGACCCATCCCTTCGACGCGTGCCGTGTCGTCCGCGGCCCTTGCCCAGGCATTCTCGTGACGGCGCCTGGTCACGACGAGATGCCGGCTTCCGAGCCGCTCGTCGCTGCGGGAGATCCCTCCGAACCCGACACGGCGCGAGCCCGGTTACCATCGCGGCGTGGCCTCCCAGCCCGTGGTCCCCCAGCCCGCGGTCTCCCCCTCGCGTTCTGGCTCTGTGGCCGGTCTCGGGGCGCGCGTCAAGGCCGCCTCCCGCGAGCTGGCCAAGGCTTCGACGGCAGCCAAGGATGAGGCTTTGCTCGGTGCGGCTGACTTGCTGGTTGCGCGGACTGACGAGATCCTCGCCGCGAACCGAGCTGACATCGAGGCCGCAGAGCTGGCGGGAGTGTCGCCGACGGTGATCGACCGGCTGCGCCTCGACCCGCAAAGGGTCCAGGGCATGGCGGGTGGGCTGGCACAGGTGGCTGGCCTGCCCGATCCGGTGGGCGAGGTGATCGACGGGTGGGTCCGCC
>JAHFUU010000312.1 GCA_023264915.1 Microthrixaceae bacterium
GTCGTCTGGGCCGAGCCACGCCCGTTGTCGTTGTTGACGAACGGGACGTGCACTCCCGTCAGGAGCATCTCGATCAGCGCCGGGCTCATCTGAAGGACGATCGGCTTGTCGACGATGCCGGCGGCTTTGATCCGGCGGGCCCTTTCGGCCATCTCGTCGAGGGTCTTGGGTGCTGACTCAGGGTCGATGCCGGCGCGCCTGAAGTGGTTCTTGTTGTAGTAGAGAAGAGCGCCCGAGAGGTCGAGCGAACCCGGGTACAGCACGCCCTTGTGCGTGTAGAACGCCTTCGCGCTCGGCAGGAAGTCACTCATGTCATAGCTGTCGGCGTTGATGCAGGACTGGGCTGGAAGGACGGTCCCCGAATCGATGATCTGCTGGGTGACCGTGTCGTCGAGGATGGCGATGGCTGGCAGTGACTTGGTCTTGATGCCTGCCCGGTAGCTCTTCCACAACTCGTCGTTGCTCTGGCCCTGGTTCTCGACCCTCACGTGCACCTTGGACTGTGACGCGTTGTAGCGTTCCACGATCTTCTCCAGCGCCTCTTTGGTCTTGGCCTGGAGGAAGTGCCACACCACGACCTCGACCGGGCCGCTCGTCGACCTCAGCGCTTCGATGGGGCAGGGCGGGAGCCTGGCCTGGTCACCACCAGCGTTCGTGCCGCCTGTCCCACCGGTGCCGCTCGTCCCACTCGCGGTGCCCGAAGACCTGTCACAAGCGCTACCCACGAGCGCGAGCAGCGCGAGGACGGCAACCGCGGATCTGAGCCTGCCCGAGCTGGTGGCCGAGACCCCGCCCCGATCGCTGCGTGTGCTCATCTGCTCGGCCTCATCCCTGCCGAGACGGTAGCTCGCCATGGGTCAGCCCTTCACGGCACCCGCGGTGAGGCCTCTGACGAGGTGGCGCTGGAGGAAGATGAGGAGCGCGAGCACGGGCAACGCAGCGATGATCGCTGCCGCGACTCCGATGTTCATCTCGTCGACGTTCGCAGCGCCGACGTTCTTGAGGCCGATCTGTATGGTGTTCCACTTCGCCTCGTTGACGATCGCACGCGGCCACAGGTACTGGTTCCAGGCACTCAAGAACGCGATCACCCCGAAGGATGCGACGACGGGACGGGTGATGGGGATCGCGACTCGCCAGAGGAACGCGAGGTGGCCGAAGCCGTCCAGAGCGGCGGCGTCGCGCAGGTCGCGCGGGATCCCGAGGAAACCCTGCCGGATGAGGAAGGTTCCGAAGGCGGTCGCGAGGAAGGGCGCGGTCAGGCCCTGGATCGAGTTGAACCATCCGAGGGACTGCACCGTGTCGACGTTGGGGATCAGGGTCACCTCGAGCGGAAGCATGAGCGTGGCCATGAACAGGTAGAACATGGCGGTTCGCCCACGGAACTGAAGGAACGAGAATGCGTAGGCGGACAGGATCGACGTCGTGAGCTGCGCGGTGACGATGATCGCCGTGACCACTGCGCTCAGAGCCATCTGGCGACCCAGGTCCCCCTGCGTCCAGGCGCGGCCGAAGATGTCTGGTTGGACGGCCACCGGGTAGAGGGGCTGCCCGCGCTGCACGTAGTCCCGAGGAGTCGACAGCGCACGCACGATCGTCATGTAGATCGGGAACAGCACCAGCACCGACAGCGCCGAGAGCACCGCATACCACGAGGCTCTCTTCCAGACGGGCCCCAGTGTGGGATCCCCCGTGGCCGTTGCTCCCGCAGACACGTGTCGCTCCTCAGGCTCCGTAGTGCACGCGCTTCTCGAGTATCCGGAACTGCGCCAGCGTGACGCCGAGTGTGATCACGAACAGGCCCGATGCCATCACCGCGCCCTCGCCGTACTGGGAGGGCTCCTTGTCGGAGAAGATCTTCCACACGAGGGTCTCGGTGGCTCCCGCCGGCCCGCCACCGGTGAGGATGTCGACCTGCGCGTACGCCTGGAACGCGAAGACGGTCAGCACCACGACCAGGAACATCAACGAGGGTGAGATGAGGGGGATGGTGATGCGCCAGAAGCGCCGGAAAGGGCCGTATCCGTCCAGCGTCGCCGCCTCGTTGATCTCGGCGGGAATCGCCTGGAGGCCGGCCAGCACGATGATGAAGGTGAGGCCGAGGTTCTGCCACACCGAGGAGAGGGCCACGCCCCTGAGAGCGGAACCGGGGTCGCTGAGGCTGAGGAAGGACACGTCACCGAAGTAGCCGACCTGCGGGTTGATCAGGACGAAGAAGATGACAGATGCGACCGCGACCGACGATGCGACCGTCGAGGCGAAGATCGTCTGGAACACCTTGATGCCCCGCAGCTTGCGGTCCGCAACCACGGCGAGCAGGACCCCGAGGACGAGCCCGAGAGGGACGGTGTACAGGACATATGTGGCGCTGATGCGAACCCCGTCGAGGAAGTCCGCGCTCGTGAGGGTGTCTGCGTACTGGGAGAAGCCGACCCACCGCTCGCGCGTGCCGGTGCGGTTCTGCTGATGTAGTCCGAGCCAGACGAGCCGGTAGAGCGGGTAGAAGAAGAACGCTGTGAAGATGACCGCGGACGGACCAAGGAAGGCAAGACCGAGCATCGTGTCCTTGATGCTGCGCCTGCGTGAGCGCACGTGGTCCTCGTCCACTGGTACCGCCAGTGGTTTGGTCATGGGCACCATCCTCGATGCCTGAGCCGAGGCTGCCAGGAACCGGGCTGCCAGGAACCGGGCTTTCTGGGGTGGCGCGTCACGGGATCCGCTCTGATGTCGCGGGATCAAAGAGCAGGACATGGTTGGCGACCACGTCCAGGTAGATCTCCTCGCCGAGGTTCGGTGCCTGACCTTCGGCCGGCTCGCGCAGCGTTATGGTCCTGCCGGCGACATCACAGATGACGTGGCGCTCATAGCCGAGCCATTCGACAGCGCTCACCCTGGCTCGCAACCCCTCTTGTTGCCGCCCTTGCTGCCCGTGCCCTTGGGAGCGGAGGTGCTCCGGGCGCACCCCGACCACGACGCGGGATCCGACCGGAGGCAGGGAGATGGCCGGCCCCGCGTCGATGCGCACCCGCCCCGCAGCGCCGGTGACCTCACCTTCGCGCCCGCCCCCGGCTACGGTCGCCTCGAAGGTGTTCATCGGCGGGCTTCCCATGAAGTGCGCGACGAAGAGGTTCGACGGGCGGTCATACACCTCTTGGGCGGCACCGACCTGCTGGAGCCGCCCGTCAGAGATCACAGCGATCCGGTCTGCCATCGTCATGGCCTCGACCTGGTCGTGGGTGACGTAGATGATCGTCGTGCCCAGCTTCCTGTGCAGCTCGACGAGCTCGAGTCGGGTCTCGGCCCGAAGCTTGGCGTCGAGGTTCGACAGGGGCTCATCCATGAGGAACGCTGCGGGGCGGCTGACGATCGCCCGGGCAAGAGCGACACGTTGGCGCTGGCCTCCCGAGAGCGCTGCCGGCTTGCGATCGAGCAGGCTCGCGAGCCCGAGCGTCTCGGCAGCCTGTGTGATGCGTTGGGATCGTTCAGATGCCGTGAGCTTGCGCGGGGCACCGCCGTCGACGGAGAAGTGGCGGGCCACCAGCGGCGACTCGATGTTCTTCCGGACGTTCATGTGCGGGTACAGGGCGTAGCTCTGGAACACCATCGCCACGTCGCGGTCCTTGGCCTCGACATCGTTGACCACGCGGTTGCCGATGCGGAGCGTCCCCTGGGTGACAGTCTCGAGGCCGGCGACCATCCGCAGCACGGTCGTCTTGCCGCAGCCTGAGGGGCCGAGCAGGACGAGGAACTCACCGTCGATCACCTCGAGGTCAAGTGAGTCGACCGCTACGACCTCGCCGAAACTCTTCGTGACATCCTCGAAGAGAACCCTGCTCACAGAGACCGACACTACGTCAGCGAGCACGCCAGCGAGCTCATCACCGTCCTCATGGATAGCGGGGGCGCGCCGCGTCGAAGCGGGTTGCTCGCGTCACGCGGGCACGCACTGGCTGACCTGGTAGATGCCAGGCGAGCCGATGTAGGTGAGCGCCGAGCACACCGCGGTCGTGGTCGTGTTCGGGGGATTCAGAGCCTGTGTCCGGTCAGTCGTCACCTTCACGCGCTGGACACCGACGACTTCGTAGAGGTAGGTGACCTTGTGCGCTGGGTAGTCAGGCTCGGCAATGACGACCCGGAACGTCGCACCTGCACCGGTCGTGAAGGCATCGATCAGGCACCGTCCTCGCGACGGCAAGAACGCGGTTGTCGTCGGCCAGCCCGATGGGGTCGAGGCACCGCAGTCCAGGGGTGTGCCCGGCGTGGTCGGTTGCGGGGTCGGCGGGGTCACAGTCGACCCGGTCGTCCCCGGAACGGTCGTCGGGACCGTCGTCATGGGGAGCGTCGCCTGAGTCGAGCTGACGCGGGGCTCGGTCGTGGAGCTGGGGGGTACCGAGGCTTCGTCGGCGTGGAGACTT